>CAIMNF010000090.1 GCA_903842755.1 Oligoflexia bacterium | reverse complement strand
TCACCGAGGCCGCCGATGGTTCGTTAGCCTGGGAAGTGATTGCTAACGCAAATCCCCCGATCGGATTGGTGATTTCGGATTGGAATATGCCCAATACTTCTGGTTTGGACTTGCTCAAACGTGTGCGTGCCGACAGTCGCTTCGGTAAATTGCCCTTCGTTATGGTTACCGCAGAAGCAGAACAGCATCAAATTGTGGAAGCGGTGAAAGCCGGTGTAAGTAACTACGTGATTAAGCCATTCACTTCAGACACCTTGAAGGAGAAGCTTGAGGCCGTACATAAGAAAATGGGCGGGTAACGAAGATGAGTCAGATGGATACAAGTTTTTTTAAACCCTTTATTGAAGGTGCATTGAACACTTTAAAGGTTCAGTGCAGTTTGCCAGCAACCTATGATGCTCCGTTCATTAAAGGTGCAAAACCTCAGCCGGAATTTGCAATTGCAGGTGTCATTGGATTAACCAGTGCGAAGTTCACCGGAACCATTATCCTTTGTTTCCCCGAGGGAACGTTTTTGAGTATGATGGAACGCATGCTGGGTGAGCCCTTTAAAGAGATCACAACTGATTTGCAGGATGGTGTCGCTGAACTGTTGAACATTATTTTTGGTCACGCAAAAGTCATTTTAAATTCACAGGGGCATACCATTCAAAAGGCAATTCCTTCGGTTGTCCGGGGTACCAACATTCATACGACTACCATGTCGAAGAGTAAAACTTTCGTGTTGCCCTTTAAAACAGAGGTTGGCGAGTTTCAGATCGAAATTTGCTCCGAATCGAACGTTTAGTTTTTTGGCGATTGGATCGATTCAAAAGCCGGTTGTCCTTGGGGTGAGAAATTCGGGAGAGTAATTTTTGTTTTTTCCTTTATTCGATCCCAATCTATACGGTTTGGGTTTCGTGGTTTGTCTTTTGTCACGCGAATATAAGTGTGGAGTGCAACCTTTTCTGGAGTCGGATTGTTTGTTTCGAGTAAAAAATCGACCGTAACGTAATAGCCTGTATTTTCATAAATGATTTTTTTTATTTCTTCGTCGTCAGGAAAAGCCGATTCTAACTTTGACCACAAGTAGTCTAAAATCTGGTCGCGGACGGGGCTATAGCGGGAATTTGCTGCGAGCATTTCTCTTTTAATGGAATCGGAACTGAAGCCTGCGGTCGATTTCAGTTCGTCAAACATTTTTGGAAAAATGCGGGATTTAATAGAAAAGTAGGTAAAACCAGGTTTGGATTTGCGCACCAAAAGTTGTTTCTCAATACGGGTAAGGAATTTTTCATAGGTTTGGTCGTACAAACCGTAATCGCGCATTGCGGTTTCTCCAAAAAAGTATGCAAAAAATCCGAGAAAGGGCGCCGCGATCGGATAGTGAGGCGCAGTTAAAAGGGTCAAGCTAGTGAGCAGTGCCGATTGGGTTGTCAGCAATAATCGCAAATGTGGCTTAACCTCATTTTGAAATCGGAGGAAGTTTGGATTTTTTTCGAGAGCCCAGCGTTCAAGTCCAAGCGCATGGTCAAAACTTCCTTGCAAGAATTCGGCGATTTGGTCTTGGTCATTTAGGGTCAGTCCCATTTTTAATAGTTGGTTTGGGTTTTGTGACTGAAAATCCTGACGAATACCAACGATTTGCTCCGCAATCTTCTGACGAGCGGAGTTCGAAACTGGGGAGCCCGTGTTGCTGTACAATAGCTCTCGCGTTTCTCCTCGAGTCGTTCGTTCATTTAGGGTGTGAATTTTAAAAGCCTCCAGCTGCCCCAAGGTAAATGCTGCGCCCTTGAGTTGATCTTCCGCCTTAGGAAGTTCGGATGAAAGATGCGAAAGAATGGAGCTGCACAATAAAGTTTGATAAGGACCGCGGTCAGCGAACGTGTTCGTCTCCATTCCAAAAACTGAAATGAGCGAAAGTAGAATACTGAAACGAATTTTTCGTTTTTGACTAATCGCGAACACCATTGGGGTGTGTTATACCACACTAAAAAAGTCATTTAAATAACTAAGAGTGAATTTGCTTGTAATAACTTAAATAAATTTAGTTTATTTTCATCAATTGGCCAAGCCCCAAAGCTTGAGCAGTTTTTCTTTCATTTCCTCGGGTAGGTGAGTGCCTGAGCTCCCACTAAAGGCAAAGTAAATGCTTTGTTCGTATCTTCGATAGCAACTTTGTGCGGTGGACGAGTGCGGCGCTTGTTTGATGCACGCTTCATAATAAATATTGTTTAGGTTCTCCATTTTACGGGGGTTTAGGACTTCGTAACACATTCCTTCCAGCAAAAGGGCATCGGCAGAAAATTTCCCATTGGGTGCTAGTTGTAATAAGTCGTAAAGGAGAGTGGAAGCGCGCAAGTAAGTAATATCGGCTGCGTGATCCAGTGAGTACGTTTGTTCCTCACGCGCCTTCGCAATGAGCCGAAGCGCTTCTGCATGAAGTCCTTCCTCGGTTGCGGCCGTGCGTGGTGTTTCAGCACTCCAGTCCTCGACGGATTTTTTCCAGTGATTTAAATCACTTTTCATAAACTCGGGCGCGTGCGGATTGCTTAACGCATTTTGTATAATGGAAAGCGCAAGTTTAGGGTCACGCTTAAAGCGTACAGCAATTAAAAGTGCTTCTTGAATTGACTTTTCAATGTCGTAGGGATTGGTGATTTGATTTAAATTTTGAAACGCGCTGATTGCTCGGTCAAACTGTCGAGTGGCTGCATAAAATTCGGCTTTTTCTAAAGGTTTTAAAATAGAAGTGGGTTCCAACGTTAACGAGGCAAAATCCGGACCTGTTGCATTTCTACTGTGGCAAGCAAGGCAGTAGGTGGGCACCGCACGGAGGATGGATCGCGCGTAATCGCGTTGTCCCGCATGAAAAGTTCGATAAGCTTCTTTGGTTTGGTCGGCCAAGAGCCCTGCAAAGAGCGGAAGGCTTGGATCGCCTTGAGTTGTGGGACTAATTTGATGAGCAAAACTTGAAATAGCATTAATTTCTTTCTCGATGCGAGATGCATTTTTTTTATCATAGAACTGATGCTCGCTGTAAACGTCATTGAGTAGCTCTGTTAAAGACTGATATAATCCCTGCATTTTCTTTTTAAATTCAGGAGAATTGACCTTGTCTGTTGCCTCCGCGGACGAGGAATGGTGTACGCTGAAAAGGCCAACAGATAATGCGACCGCGAAGGGAATCATTCGAATAGATTTGAAGTTCATACGTTCTCCTTTAGTAAGTGTGACCCAAAAGCAAAAAATCAGCAATCCTCTTCACCACCATTGTCCTGAACGACCTTGCCGTCCGCCAGTACAATTTTGCGTGGGGCCATTGCCGCAAAATCAGGATCATGGGTGACCATAATGACCGTCATTTTGTCGCGCGCGCTGCATTCCTGCAAAATGCGCATGACGGACTCTGCGTTTACGGTGTCCAACGCCCCAGTAGGCTCGTCCGCAAATAAATATTTTGGTTTCATGATTAATGCGCGCGCGATCGCAAGGCGTTGCTGTTCGCCGCCTGAAAGCTGGCGTGGGTAACGGTCTAACTTAGCTTTTAACCCAAACTGTTCAAGCAGTTCAAGCGCTCGAGGGCGAAGCTCTTCTTCGCGCTTTAGTTTCATCGCGGGCATCAGTACGTTCTGAATCGCGGTCAGTTCAGCAATTAAGTAATGGAATTGGAAGACGAATCCCATCTGTGTGTTTCGAAAGTGATGAAGTTCGTCCGAATCCATTTGGGTAATGTTTTTACCAGAAATTTCAATCTGACCTTCTGTGGGATTGTCTAAACTACTGAGAACGTAAAGGAGCGTACTTTTTCCGGCCCCCGAACGGCCTGAAAGAGATACAAATTCGCCGTCCGCAATCGTGAGCGAAATGTCCGAGAGCACTCGAACGGGAGGTGATCCAAATTGTTTACCCACGTGGCTAGCGATAATTCCCATCGGATTACCCGCCCTGCCGGATGATATCAATGGGGGTCAGTTTACCCGCGGCTCGCGCAGGCAAGACGCTTGCAATTGCGGCAGAAAGTAACGCTAATCCTGTCGCTTGGAAATAAATAGCCGCGTTGATCGCAATATGTAAATGTCCTTGGGGATTGCTGGGCGTGGCCAACATAAACGAAAGCGTTTGGAGCCAGCGGCAAAATAAGTAACCACAGATCAGACCCAAGATCGTTCCGCATAATCCCACGATCATCCCCTGCGAGAAAAAGAGCATAATGATATCAAACGTGTCGTAGCCTAGGGCGCGTAGAATGGCGATATCTTGCTTTTTTTGATTTACGGTCATGTTCAAAATGTTATAAATCCCAAATCCTGCCACCACGAGCACCGTCATAATCATCGATATTTTGAGCGCGTTTTGAATCGAAAATACGGATTGGATATTTAAATTTTGATCACTCCAACTTTCCACTCGCTCTGGACCAAGCTGAGACCACGTGCGGGCCAAAGGGGTAGCGTCCGTATAATTCTTTAACCTTACGCCGATTTCGTTAATAAAATTCGGGGTATGATTAATTCGTTGGACATCACTGAGCGACGCATAGGCTTGTAAATCCAGGCCGCGGCTTCCCGTGTAGAAGCGTCCAACCACTTTAAATGGGACCGGGCTAAAAGTGCCGACCGACACGAGGATGTTTTGTTCTAATCCGGCCCCGAGTCGTTTCATTAGTTCATCACCAAGAATCACGCGGTTGCCGCCAAGGGCAATGTCGGTAAATTTTCCCGCGGTCATGTAGTCGGCAATGGTGGTGACTTTTGCTTGCTGTTCAGGGTTGCAACCGATCAGGTTTGCTGCGACCGAGATCATTCCTACATTAAATAAAGCAGCTGCAGTCATTGTGGGTGAGTATCCCGCGACGCGTGGATCTGAATCCAGGCGTTGGTACCACGCAAAGGGGTTTTGAATGTTCAGGTAACCTTTAACTCCCGCAGGTGGCGGATTCCAAAAAACATGGAGAGCGTCGTTTCCAAAAAACGGCTGGTCGAGGTCATGTTCCGTTAAATAATCTTGCCGCATTTCGATGTGTACTTGGGCAGAGTTATTCACCAATTGTTGCACCAAAAACCCTTGGAAGCCTTGAAAAAAACCAGATACGCCAACAAATGCGAGTGTTCCAAAGAATACGCCCAAGAGCGTGAGCACGGACTGTCGCTTGCGTTCCAGAAGGTAGCGGATGGCTAAAAAAATCATGAGCCAACCTTAGGATGGATGATGAGTTGGTCACCTTCTGAGAGGTCACCCTCTAAAACCTCGCCAGCAGCCTGATCAACCACCCCGAGTTTGACTTTTACTTTTTTCGGAAATCCAAAAGATTTTTTAATCCAGACCGAGTCGCCTTCCAAGGCGTTTATGGGCAAAAGGAGAGCGTTCGGAATTTCTCGAATCACGATTGCAACGTCCGCGGTCATGTCGGGCATGATTTCGGGGGGCAGCGTACTGAGATCAATTCGTGCCAAAAAATTGCTATTGTAAGAGTAAACGGATTCGACGACCCCTTCGTAGCTTTTATTTCGAATGGAATCAAAGCTAAGAAACGCTTTTTGCTTTGGCTTAACTCTTAAGGCCCCTTGCTGCTGCATGGAAACGACAATGTAACGCGTGAGGAGGTCTGTGAAAGCGGCTACCGGCAAGGGCGGGGGGAAAACGTTTTCGCCTGGCTTATACGGTAATGAGTTCAGTACACCGTCGAACGGCGCTTTGTAAAGCACACGGTCTAACGTGAGAATCTTGTCCCCTTTACGAAGAAAATCGCCCTCTTTTGCGTAGATGGTGCCCACGGAAGCGATAATTCCTGGCTTGATGGTTAGGCTGCGTGCAGCCGTAACTGTTCCAATACCGTAAACAGCGTCGATGACCGTTCCCCTGCGGAGAGGAGCAGAAAGTTGACCCGTAGTTTCGATGACAAAAACTCTCAGTGCAGCAAAAAAAATAATCCCCGCTAAAAAGCTAATCGAGCTAACCCAACGGTGATGACTGAGCCATTTGATAAAGGAGCGCATGATTTCCATAATGGATGAACCAGCAATAGGTGTGCCAGGTCTCGGCGCGATCCAGGGATAGGCTAATTCGAGCTTATGGACAAAATGTGCGTGAGGTGAGATAAAATGTCCCATTAGTTTTGTTCAACTTCCCTTAATTTGCTCTTAAAGTTTGGTTTGACTCTTGCAGAGGCTATTGATGATGAAACCTATATCAACGTTTAAAATTGTATTTGCAGCGGACCCACTCGAAAAAGAAATGACCCCCAGCGAAGCCACCTTGTCGTGGTTTAGAGCCTGGTTGAAATCAAAAAATGCACAAAAGCAGGTATCGGTCGAAGTGGTTTATGTGCTGACGGATTTTGTACCGAGTCATGTTCCGTCAAACACGAAGGTCCATCCGGACTCTAAGGTCAGTGAGTTTGATTTAGAAGGCTATGCACAAAACTTAAGGCTCGGAGTAAATGTTCAATCCAAGGTTATTCCGGAAACCACTACCTCTGGCCGAAAAGCGGTCGAGAGTTTGGTACATTACGCACGCAAGCAGGAAGCGAATCTTTTAGTCGTGTCGTCTCATGGACGCGGAACATTTGGAAAATTGGTGATGGGAAGCTTCGCGGAAAATATTTTAGCGACGACGGACATTCCTGTTTTGTTTTTGGATCATCGGCCGGAGACTCTGTCGGCTGCCCAGAATGGACTTGATCATCGTCTTGCGGAAGGCGCAGAAGAGAAAATTTTGCTGCCCACGGATTTCTCCAAGGCTTCTCAACTTGCGATTCGTGCGTTTTTGAATGAAATGAGCTGCTTTTCGGGCGAGCTGATCTTATTTAATTCGTTTCCACCGCCGGGGGCGGTTTATGAAACGGGCTATCTGGGAATGCCGGTTTATTTACCGGAAAACTATTGGACCGAATTAAAGTCCTGGACGGATCAAGAAAGTGAAAAACTTTGTAAAGCGATTCAAGCGCAAGGTTTTCGGTGCAGAGTGATTATTTCTAACGGGGTTTTCAATCCACCTGAGGCCATCCAAAAATGCGCAGATTCAGAGAATGTTTCCCTGATTGTGATGGCTTCCGTCAGCAGGGGGCTTGATTTGGCCATTCTTGGAAGTGTGACTCGGGAAACCTTTCGGCTACGCAAGTGGCCGGTGTGGGTCTATGGTCCCGAAGCGGTCGGTCGCTTAAATCAGTTAGGGTAGGTACATCGAAGTGAGTCACTTAAAAGGTAGAATTTTGATCGTAGATGATGAACAGGAAATGCGATCCTTGCTTGAGGATTACCTGCGCAATGAGGGTTACGAGACTATATGTGCTCCCTCTGCAGTAGAGGCGCTGAAACAGTTGGTCCCGGGAGGCGACCTTGCCCCTGAGGTTGAAAAAGGTAATTTAGACTTAATTATTTCCGATATTAAAATGCCCGAAATGGACGGATTGCAATTCACCGCGGAGTTACAAACGCTAAGGCCAGAAATTCCCGTCATTCTCATTACTGCGTTTGGAAGTATCGAAACGGCTATTGAAGCCATGAAGCGCGGAGCTTTTCATTATCTGGTTAAACCGTTTAAGCTCGCGGAGGTAGGCGTCAATGTGGCCCGAGCTTTGGAGCACCGTAAACTTCAAGTAGACAATACGGCCCTCCGAGATGAGCTGAAAAAAGGGTGGAACTTAGGAAACGTCATTGGAAAAAGTTCTGCGATGAAAGGTGTTTTCGACCTGGTAAAGCGCGTTTCCCAGGCGACGGCAAATGTCCTGATCACCGGCGAAAGCGGAACTGGAAAGGAAATGGTCGCGCGAGCAATTCATAGTCAAGGCCCCAGACATGCGCACCCCTTTATTGCGATTAACTGTACGGCAATTCCAGAGACGCTATTAGAATCCGAATTGTTTGGTCATGCCAAGGGTTCGTTT
>CAIMNF010000089.1 GCA_903842755.1 Oligoflexia bacterium | reverse complement strand
ATTGAGCAGTTGAACCCACAGTTTATCTTCGCTTGCACCGAAGCGATGGTTTACAAGCGGGTCCATTAGAAGTCCGACGTTAAAACAGTCGTAAAACAACGGGTCTGTATAAAATGGTGTTGCCTCCGCGAAAAATGTTTGCAATCCGTCGATGTTGTGATCTTTCTGTGGCGTTTTGTCCCCAATGGCCGCGTTTTGAAGAGGATCCATAGCTGATATTACTAGGATCCCTCCAAAGGTTTGGGAGTCGTTCATGTTCACATATCTAAAAATGTCGTCTAGTAGCTTTAGATCTAAATTCGTTAGGCTACTAACTTCATCCAAAATCAAAACCGAGACGCCTTTCAGAAACTGTAATTTATTGTCAGTGTGACTTTTGACGTCTCTCATCAAGTCTCTCAGATGCTTTTTTTCCAACGGCCATTGCAGTGCGCTATGGATCGTCGATCCATCATTCTTTACTGCATTGGCTTTAAGCGTCGACAGAGATAGCACTGCATTGTAGCCATATCTTTCAACCAAAATTATTCGAATGCAATTCAACAGCATTGACTTTCCTACCCCTGCAACCCCGGTAATTAGTAAAGGTTTTTTTGCACTACGTTTCTTTTTTTCCAACGTATACAGCAGCAACTGAAGTTGGTTGTAATCCTTTCGAACTTTTTCTACCGTATTAAAAATACTCTTCTGATATATTTGCTCGCTGGTGCGACCTACGTGGATAGCGTCGAATTGTCGCGAATTATTGATATCAACACAAGGATGTTCACTGTATGCAGATTGCGCCGACGACCTGTCTGGACTAAATAACCTCATACATTTACGACAAAAAAAAGGAATTTCTTTGTCTTCCAATGCACTCTTTAATGAATTTTGCAAATATTCGCTGAGAGGATTTTTTAGCTTATCGAAAATATCTGTTCCAGGCAGACCTATCATTCGCGTAACCGCGTTATGCCGTTGCAAGAACGATTCCATGCGAATACCCGTATGACGACTGAGAATGGTAAGGAACAGTGTCTGGTAGTTGGTGGCAGTCGTTTTTAAATATTGCTCGCTCTGACGATGAAACATGTTAAATATTGGCCGCTTATGAAGATGCTGTGACCGAGCCATAAACATGTATTTATCAAGCTTGATACTGCGACCACTGATGAGCGAGTAGGCGTGGGCTCTTAACTCATGCACCAAGACGACATACTCCTTCCACAGTTCTATACTACCGCATTCCAAAGCGTCTTGCACTTGAAACTTGGCGCGCTGCATTCCAGCAAGAGCTTGCACCGCAAATTCTGACAAAGTAATGTATACATCCGCCGAGTAACCCGATAAATCTTTTCGGCAAATCTTCGCCAAGTCTAAGAAACCGTCCAATAAATCCTTCTCTGTATTACATAATTGCTTGCGAATTTCCATCCGCCCAAGCAGCTTTCGCGATGGATTTTTCACATCATCGCAAAACTTTGCCATCTTTCGAAAGTACTCTTCAGAAAACTCATTCACTCTCGCTTGGTTCATGCAACCTTGTCGACTTGTCACTGCTTTCACTCCAAACGCTTTTTCAGGCAATTCACCCAATTCTAAATTATTCAATGTTGGGCAATATATCTGCGCATTCGTGAGAATAGAACGAAGCCTGAGTTTCTTCTCGACAGATCGACGCTGATTAGCAGTGAGATTGGCCATCGTCGATTCGGAGCAGTAAATGCCACTAAAAGGGTAAAATGATGCGGATCGTTTACATTTAAATTCCCATATCGTCTCTTCTTTTCCTGTCTCTGTTCTTTGGTACGATGATTGCGTAGTGAGTTTCTCTTTTTCCTTTTTCGCACTATTACTGCGTCGAAGCCCAATTTCATTTCCAGGACCTTTCTCTTCCCCAACTACATTACCAACATCATTCTCATCATCCCTATTACTATCATCACTATCGTAACTATCATCACTATCACTACCGTCACTGTCGTCACTGTCGTCATCATGGGATGCCGAGTTCACCGCAAATGCTACACATGCGCGGCTACCACTCTTCAAGGACCCGTGCATTGTAACACCAATCCCGCACTCAACCACAGGTCTTTCACCGACTACTACTTTTTTTTCTTCAAGCATATTGACAAATCGGGTGACAATGAAAGCAAATTTGTGTTTACAAGAACGTATTAGATCGGATACCGCCTCCTCAATGCTCTTTGGTTTATTCACCTCGACAGCACGATTCATCCCTGACCTTTTCCCTCCAAAGGTTTGCAGAGCAAACTCACAATTTTTGCCTAAATTCGCAGTCATTAATATTGGCAGAAGGAGTGGAAGTAACGGTCCGCCATATATTCGCCACTGCTTCTTGCCCTTAATGTCGTCGCGATTAGTTTTGAAATCATCTTCGGTGTTAGGGTCAAACGTATCAGCCCAATAATGGTTAAGGAAGTTCCCTATTACAAGGGAACACTGATAAATTTTCTCTTTAATTTCAAGTCTCGAAGATTTCTCAACGTTCTCTGGTTTCAATGAAAAATGGTTCGCATCACAGTGCGCACCAAACGATGCCACATGAAACCAAGCACGTTTTTCGTTTTTTGTACAATTGGATGTAGCAAATGCCGGCTGCTTGCTGTAAATTTCCCAAGAAAATGACACGGCTTGGCTGCGATAAAAGTCGCGAAGATTGGCATCCCCCATCATAAGAACCTTATTACAAATTTCATCTGTCCAATACTTTAAGAACTGGTAACACCTACTCGTGTAATCAAAGTCCAAGAGTAATGGCTGATTCCCTGTTTCTCCAAAGGTGGTGACGAGAATTGTCTCCGCTTGATACGTCCCTACCGCGGTTAGGTAGTCAATGTCCATAAATTGACTATCGATGCACAATGGCTGAGCCTTTGGTTTTTCGATTTTCCACCAAAGTTCTTGGCAGAATAATGCAAAGACACTGGCAATTATTGTCTTGGCGTTATCAGCATCGTGGACTGTGTCGACAATGGTTTGTTTGAACTCGTTTATTGCTGCGGCAAACAGTCTTGCT
>CAIMNF010000088.1 GCA_903842755.1 Oligoflexia bacterium | reverse complement strand
CATTAGTCTTGCACATTCGCGGGGGGTAAGCCTGCGGGGCCTGTTTTTTTGATTGTTTTTACTATAGAAGTCCTTGCTCGGATTAAAACCTCTGTCAATTAATATCTCTGAACCGTCTTTATAGTAGCGCGCAGAAAGAGTACGGGTCACACCCTGATCGCCCACTAATCCATAACCGAATCCATTTCCTTTGGCCTTATGTTTAATTGCGTAGTTAAATAAATATTCCCAGAGACGAGGAGTGAGAATATATTTTTCGTCAAACTCTTGCTCCAGAATGTCCCCAAGTTTTGGTTTCACTTTTGGATAAAACTTACTCAGTTTTTTTAAAGAGAAGCCTTCGTGAGCGTTGAGATCTTTTCGGAAGCCAACAAGAGCGATACGCTCTCTGTGCTGAGGCACAAAATTTTGAGCGTCGATGATCTTTGGATCATGCTGAGAGTTTGACTCGACATCAGCAACCCAATACCCTAATTCATCCAGAGTCTCCATGATGACTTTAAATGTTTTGCCTTTATCGTGACTCTTCAGATTTTTTACGTTTTCGAGGAGAAAGGCAGCGGGCCTTTTTATTTCGATAATTTTTGCAACATCGAAGAATAATGTGCCCTGCGTTTTGCATTCGAATCCATGAACCTTACCCAGTGAATTTTTCTTAGAAACTCCAGCAATAGAAAAAGGCTGGCATGGAAAGCCAGCAAGCAAAACGTCGTGATTAGGAATAAAGGTATTGATACTTTTAACGACGTCGGCCTCAGATGCATCTGGCCGATCACTGAGTGTTACATCTCTGATGTCTTCGTTGAAAGTGTGTTTTTCAGGGTCAGAGTAGTTGTTGGCTTTGTATGTTTTGATGGCATACTTATTCCATTCACTGGTAAAAACACAGCGTCCACCCGCCTGCTCGAAGCCGCGGCGAATACCACCGATGCCGGCAAATAAATCGATGAAATCAAATTCGTATTTAGGATGATGTGCAGGTGGTTTTGGGAACAGTGCCTGCAGCGCTTCAAATTCGCGGTGACTAAGTCGTGGAGAAGCTTTTCCTTTTACCCACCGGTTAATGGTTTCTCTGCACCATTGGCCTGGCGAGACTTGATTCAAGTATTCGCCGAGGTACTTCTGATCATAAATTTCTTGTAGCCTGATGATAAGCGCAAGGTCATCTTGTTCAGATGTCATGTAGGATATTTCTCTGGGTTAAATGAGTGATTCATTGTCACTCATTTAACCCAGAGTGTCGAGTTTTATGCGGCTTTAAAAAGCCTCTGATTTAGGGTGCTGCCAGCTTACTAGTGTTTAGGGCTTTACATCAACGGATCAATAGATAAAGATACGTTTAGCCCATCGATGCGTCTACCAAACCCAACAAAGCTCAAGCATCCGAGTAAATTTCTGTCCTCAGCAGAGAACTGCTATACGATGGTGAGCGAGTTAATTTACTCCTTTGAGGTTATTAAAAGTTTGTTAAAAATTAATTTTGAAACGTTTTTAAGTAAAAATAATTGAAAAATGGTTTATACGTTACGATATATGCACTCTTCGTTTCACTTTTAACTAAATCCGTTTCATGAAATTTCTACATCTTTCTGAGGTATTGAAGATCCTCGATGGTGCATTGAAGTCGAATGCATCCATGTCGACTAATTACGCTAGCCTGCTTGCCGATAAGTTGGAGCAGGGGGGGGAGCGCGAAGCGGCTATGCGCATTCGAGAGCGATTGGCAAGAGCGCCATCAGCAATTGCGCACGCCCAAGATGCGTCTCGCGGGACATTTGGGTTGCCAGTTGATAGTGAAAGTCGATTAGAAACGGTTGATGAAAGCCTTGCAACAAGGGGTAGCGTCAGATTGCAT
>CAIMNF010000087.1 GCA_903842755.1 Oligoflexia bacterium | reverse complement strand
GTTGTCGTTGACCACCCCGCAAATTCTTGAATCACCCGATCTGGCGCATTGTGGTCTCGCGCATTCGAAATGGCAGTTGCCCGACACGAATGGGGCGAGACGCGGTTTTTAATTCCGGCGAGTTTTGCGTACCGAGTAACAATGTAATAAATCATCGAAGAGTCGAGAGGCTTTTCCTTTACTCCCGTGCGATTATTGCGAACAGGCGTAAAAAGAGGGATTTCTGTTCCCGGGGGCAAGTGATGTTTATTGCTCATTTTTAAGTAATATTGAACGGCATTCCAAACCGGTTCCACCAAAACCACAATTCGTTCCGCGTTTCCTTTCCCTTTAAAACGGAAGAAATGATGTCCTCGCTCAAAGCCAATCTGACTTAGGTTTAGTTCACAAAGCTCAGAGCGTCTGAGCCCACAATAAAACAGCACCATTAAAATGGCATAATGGAGCGAGCCTGTTTTGGTGTGAAGGTCTGGTATTTTTAAAATGTTCCTGACCTCGTCGTCCGAGAACCCATGGGTAGAAGAGGTTTTCTTTGGATTTAAAAAACGAACATTTTCGGCGGGACTTTTTAGAATAAGCTCGTCCTCCACTAACCACCGGAAAAAGCTTTTCAACGTCGCTAAATGTCGGTCAATGGTCGTGTGCTGTAGCTTTTCGGAAAGCAAATAGTCTTTGTAGTTAATGATCACCGATCGATCAAGGGCTTCCGGTCCCCGCCTAAATTTTCGTTCAATTAAAAATTGAAGAAATCGCTTTAAATCTTTCCCATACGCGCGTCGCGTATGTTCCGAGCGGAGATCCAGTAAAAAATCTTCAATGCTTTTTTGCAGCCGCGCATGCGGGCGAAGCAAATCGGTGCTCGCTAAGTGGATGGGCTGTCCTGTTTGCTCCTGCGGTACGGTGCTTTGCTGGAGTTGGATCGGCTGAGTTTCTTGAATGGGCTCCACTTGGTTTTGGGCGGGAGACGCATTTTTTCTTTTTGGGGACGCACTCTTATTGGCGCGGTTTTTTCTTTTTTTGTTTGGTTCGTTTTTTAAAAAAGGGGCCCGGCGCAGTGAGCGTCCCTTTTTACTTTTTAGTCCTTTTAAAAGCAATAAGCCTAACTTTGCCATCGGTTTAAGACTTCTTTGGGTTTATTTAAATTTTTTCGCACGGGATTTTTTCCATCGCTTTAATTCCTGGGAAAACTTTTGAATTCTCTTTGCATCCAATGGCGCACCCGCTTTGCCGGCCTTTCGCAAGCACGACCCTACGATTAATCCCACCGGGAACTGGGACAGGAATTGAAGCGATTCCGAGGTGATTCCGCTGCCCACCAGAAGTTGGGTTTTTAGGCCTCGGGCAGCTTCAACTGCGTCACGCAGGTCCTTCTCTTGGGGAGGCCTTCCCGTGGTCGTTCCGGTAAGAATTACGGCATCGGCGCCACCTCTCCCCGAACTTTCTTCGATCGCAAGTCGTAAATCGTGGGATGAAAGTGAGGTTGCGTGCTTTACGTGCACATCTGCGAAGATGGAAACCGAGTCCGCGTGTAGCCGCTGCCGCTCCCGAAGCAAAATAGCGGCTTTTCCCTCGATCAACCCTTGATCTGTTGCTGCAACTCCCGAAAGTACGTTGACCCGAATAAAATCTGCACCCGTAACGGACGCAATGGC
>CAIMNF010000086.1 GCA_903842755.1 Oligoflexia bacterium | reverse complement strand
CAAATTGTTATTGATTTTGCAGACTTTTCTAGAAATTCTATTTCTTCTTTGGTCATAAAGTTTTCTAATTCAACAATCATATCTTTCCCATTACCAAAAAATCCAGAAGGAGTTAGTGATGCTTTTTTATAGACTACTATTGGCTCATTACTATTCATAATTAAATTATATCATTTTCTTCACCTTTTCAATGGAGTAAGAGTCTTGTGTGGTAATGTTTGGATTGTATCCACATGCCGCTTGAGGGATAGAGATCCCGTAAGGGTCTGAGGAATTAGTCCCAGCCGTTAATGCCGAGTTGGTAGCGCCATATCCATTGGAACTGTATTGGCCCACATTTAAATTGTCGGAGCCGTTACGTCCAACGTTTGCACAGGCTGGAAGTAAGGATAACCCTAATACACAATACGCAAATGCATGAATGTTCTTCATAATCCCTCTCGTCTCTCTTACTGATGAATAAAGCAAGGGCGATGCCAGAGTGGGGCGCGGCAGAAAGATTGAACTTTTGGTTTCTTTTGCCAAGGATTGCCGTCTAAACATTAGACAGGTGTTAGAGCCGATGGCCGGATGCCAGATATCAACGATTATCGTTTAATTTCTAAGTGGCTTTTGCTGGATGCGCTTTAAACCGAGGATCAGGTAAATCAACAGCGCGAACGTCAGGAGCCGGCAGAAATTAATGAAGATCGGAGCAAGCCAAGTGGGGGTGCGCCAGGTATTGATTCGCTGGGGAAGGGCTTTCTTTAAAACGACGGCTTTGGAAATTTCAGTTTCGTCCGTGATTTCGCCCGTGGGATCAATGATGGCGCTGATTCCTGTGTTCGTGGAACGCACCATAAAAATACGGTTCTCAATGCTTCGGTAGGTTGTCAGGGCCAGGTGTAAAATGGGCTCGCCGTTTTCGCCAAACCACGAGTCATTAGTAATGTTCAATAAAAAGTCACTTCCTAAGGAAGTGCTTTCTGCTGCATGCGGCGGAAATAACCCTTCGTAGCAAATCGAAGGAGCGAGCGAGAACTGGGTGCCCTGAGCATTGTGAACGGGGAACAGTTGCGGTCCAGGGCCTCGTCCAAAAAAACCCATATTTGGAAACCACGATTTCATTTCCGGGAACTGGTCAACGCCAGGTAGCGTTTCGCCGAATTGCAGTAAGATCGCTTTATGATAAATGCGAGTTCCAAGATGAAATGGATCCGCCTCGGGATCGCGATAAAAAAACATGCTGTTATAGTCGACATGTTCTAAATCTTCGTCATAGCCGCCAAAGGCCAGGGTGCCACGAAATTCCTTTGCAAACTGTTTGATTTTAAATTCCATCTCTAAGTCTTGCGCGGAGTGGGATTTTTCAAATAACGAAGGATAAGCGGTTTCCGGCCAAACAATGAGATCGGGCGCAGGTGACGCAGAAATGGATTGATGGCTGAGTCCAATGTAGCGATCCATGACTTCGTGGCTTGCGGTGGTTGACCCGCGCTCGGCCGCCACTTTTAAAAAGTCACCAATATTTGCTTGGATGATGGCCACGTTGAGTAATGGGCCTTTTTCGGCCGCGTGGATCGCTTGTGTTAGGTTATGTGTGCGCCAGGCGCCGTAACCTTGAATGAATGCAAAGAGGGCTAAAGGAACCAACGCTATTTTTAATTTACGAGCTTGATAGGCCGCAAACACCCATTCGTTGATCCATAACGAGCAGCAGGTTAAAAAAAACGGCCCGCCCCATTCAACCATTTGGCGCGTCCACGGTGATTTAAAAAATGCGTTTCCAGCGGTGTCTGAAAAAAGTTTCGGATAAGTGGCTTCGATACCTACGTACAGGAGCCCGCCCAGGAAGGGCCAGCCTAAAGTTTTCACGCGAAAGAATTTTTCTTGAGCCAGGTGCCTCAGTAAAAGGTAAAGCGGAACTTGGAGTTGGCCCGTGATGCAAAACAAGAGCAAGATGCCCACACTGAAATAAAAGGGCACTTCGCCGTAATGTTCGACCGCATAGGCAATCCAATAAAATCCGCCCAGCGCAATGATGAAACTTACAATAAATCCCAATAATGCAATTTTCCGCAACAGGGTTTTTTTTGAATCCGTTTGTTTTTGGGTAGAGTGAAGCTCAAGCCGTTGAACTGCAATAAAAAGCGGTACGAACGCAATCCATTGCAGAAGGGAAAGGTTCCACGGGGCAAAGGAAAGAACATAAAAAATTCCCGAAAGCACGCTGAGCAAAATGGGGGTGATCACTTAAACAGAGTAGAAGGAATCACCGAAATTTTCTAGGACGGAATCATCTTTTTTTGGTGAGGCTCTTTTAAATGAAGCGGCTTTCTGTGCTTAGAACTGAGAAGCCGTTTTTCGGGTGGTCACGACAGCCGCTTTTGCCTTTAAGCTCGGGAGGGGCTTTGATACAGGTGCAGGTGGAACCAAGGCGAGAAGGGCTTTGTAGGCATTTACTTTTCCGCCAGTTGCAACTTTTCGGTAAAGCGCTGTTACGGGGTCTACATTTCTTAAAATCAAGTCCCGAACTTGCGAAGGGGTCAATGCAGGTTGTTTGGAAATCAACAGGGCTGCAATCCCGCTTACAAACGCAGTTGCTTGTGAAGTGCCTGTCATTTTTTGATGACGCCCGCCCGGAAAAGTGCTCAAGATGCCTTCGCCAGGAGCGGCCACATCGACCGAGCCAGCGCCCCAGTTAGACGAAGGTAAAAGATGGTTTTCTTGGCTGATGGAAGCCACGGTGATGATATTGGTTAAACCTTTTTGGCGATAAGCGGCGGGATAGTAGCGGTTATCGACTTCGTCGGTATTGCGATGATCGTTTCCTGCAGCGGCTACAATGAGAACACCTTTTTGTTCGGCTTTTTTCATGGCTTGATATTCTTCTTCCGAATATTCTGGGCCGCCGCCGCTGTAATTAATAATGCGGGCGCCGTTATCGATCGCGTAGTGAAGCGCTTTAATGGTATTGGCCAAGTTTACGCTTCCAGGGGCTGTTTCCGAATAATATTTTACGGCCATGATTTGAACGTTCGGGGCAACTCCCGCCGTTCCTTCTTTAGGATTAGCAGCCGCAGCGATAATTCCGGCGATGTGGGTTCCGTGCCCGTGGGTGTCCACTGGGTTTGCGGTTTTATTGACAAAGTCCCATCCATAAACCGAACCGCTGGTTAAGCGGCCCGCTTGGGTAGGGGCTTTCCAAAGGCAGTTTTTAAGTTCGGGATGATTGGGGTCAATCCCCGTATCGATTACCGCAACCACAACATTTTTACTGCCTTGTGAAATGGACCATGCCTTTTCAATTTGGCTTGCGCTGTTTTCAAGGCCCCAGTTTTTAAGAGTAAAGTGCGGAAGGGCGACTTCGGCCTGACCTGACGCAATCAGAAGGAGCGGGGCAAGGGCCAGAGACGTAAAGAGCAGCTTTTGTTTCAGTGTTTTTTTGAACGGCTTCATGGGGTGATTTAACCTTCCTGGACTCAAAGAGTACAAAAAGGGTGCCAGGATCGACACAAGGGTCAAAAATGCCACACATTCACCTAAGGGATTGATTTTGTATGTTTTTTATTTTAAATTTATTTAATTGATTATTGACCAGCCCGACTGCGCTTCTCTGTTTTTACAGTCAGGTGTCAAAAAATTAGACGCCCCGTCTGACCTTACTTTTCCTTCATCTTCT
>CAIMNF010000085.1 GCA_903842755.1 Oligoflexia bacterium | reverse complement strand
TTCAAGACGGGTTCGGACGTCATATTCTAATCCATTGACCCGAAATTTTGCGACATCGGAGCCCTCGATCAAGTTTCGCATTTCCAATCCTAAGCTTGCAGGAGTGACTCCTAACGTTGCTGAGCGGGGATTGAGGTCGAATTGAACTTCCGGCTTTCCCGGTCTAAAGTTGATGTCTACGTCTTTTAAACCATTGGAAATGAGTGGATGTTTCTTAAATTCCTCCAAAACTTTCATCGTATAGGACTCCAGAAGCTCTTGGTCTGAACCGACGATGTTTAAGTTAAAGGGGCGTTGACCTCCGCCTACGGCATCGTAATCCTTGACCGCTGGGTTAGCCGAAGCGAATGGCTTTAGCTGTTCGCGGAGCTTTTCTTTAAATTGAGAGGTGTTCATCGTTCTTTGCGATGTCGGAACCAGCTTGACGTAAAAACTAGCCACGTTCGCTTCGGCATCCTTGTTGCCCACCGTGAGTGCAGAAATATCGACTTCCTTGTTCGATCGAATCAAGTCATCTATTTTTTGTGCAGTTTCATTCATTGCGGCAAGCGAAGTCCCCGGTGGTAAGTCAATATCAACCGAAAATTCGCCCGAATCCTGCGGAGGAAGGAATGTTTTTGGAACAAACTTTACCGTCGACATCGCAAGCACAAACACCACAAAGCTCATCACCAAAGATCGAATGGGGCGCTTTAAAACCCATTGGAGAAGGTGTTCGTAGCGGTCCTCTAACCATTTTTGGAAATGTTCAAATCGAAGGAGTAGGGGGTCGGTTAAAAGGGCAAACCAATTGCGGCTTGTTCCTAGCTCCTGCGATTTTCCGGCAAAATATGCAGAAAGCATTGGGGCAATCGTTAATGCGTCAAACAAACTAATGATCATCGCAAAACAAACCACAAAGCCGAACTGCTTAAAGAACTGTCCTACTACGCCTTTGAGGAAAGCCACAGGGCCAAACACGGCGATGACCGTCAGGGTGGTTGCAATGACGGCCAGACTTACTTCCTTTGTTCCCTCTAATGCAGCTTGGGCAGGGGATTTTCCCATTTCAATGTGCCGATAAATGTTCTCTCGTACCACAATCGCATCGTCAATCAGGAGGCCCACCGCCAAGCTAAGAGCCAAAAGAGTCATCAGATTAATGGTGTAACCGGCGGCCCACATCAGCACAAACGCTCCGAGCAAGGAATTCGGCAGCGCCAATGCGGTAATGAGAGTAGAGCGCAAATTACCCAAGAAAAAGAAAACCACAAGGACGGCAAGCCCTATTCCAAAATAAATCGACTCTTTGACATCTTCTACGTTCGCGCGAATATAAAGGGAGCCGTCTCTGACCATACTTACTGAAGGTTCACCTTTTAATTTTTTGAGCTCGGGTTCCATTTTTTTAAGGCTTGCAATTGCATGATCGACGACCGCTACCGTGTTTGCGCCGCTTTGCTTATAAACGAAAAGAAAAAGAGAGCGTTTTCCGTTCACGTACACGCGCGATTTTTCATCGATCAGGGAGTCCTCCACCTTTCCAAGGTCTTTAATCCGAAGTGGATGTTCGCCCCCGAAAAAATTGACGATCCAATTTTCGATCGTCTCTAAGGCGTTAAACTGACCCATGGTGCGGATTAGGGCTTCGTTTGGGCCCTTTTCTAACTTCCCGGCGGGGATGTTTTCTCCCGCTGATTGAAGCTTTTGATTAATCATGGTCATGCTTAGCTCGTGGGCCTTCATTTTCTTTGCATCGAGTGAAACTTTGATTTGGCGTTTCCTTGCTCCAAGAACGTCAACGACGCCGACCTGCGGGATTTGTTCGAGTTTGGGCTTTAGAATTTCATTGGCGATGTCGTACATTTCGCCTTCGGAGGCTTGACCGTTGGAGTTTAACGACAAAATCATAATCGGCTGATCGGATGGATCCAGTCTTCGAATGACCGGCTCATCAATGTCTTTTGGCAGTAGCCTTTTTGCGCCCCCAACGCGATCGCGAACTTGTTGTTCGGCAAATTTGATGTCGGTTTCCAGGGTAAATTCCGCTACGACGGTACTCACCCCTTCTTGGCTAGTCGAGGTCAGGCGTTTGATTCCGGAAAGTGTGGAAAGTTCGTCTTCAAGTGGTTTAGAAATGAGGGTTTCGATTTCCGCAGGTCCGGCTCCCGTGTAGGGAGTGCTGACGAAAACGATCGGGAAGTTTACGTCGGGAAACAAATCGAGAGGGAGTTGTTTGATACTAAATAAACCTACAGCCAGCATCAATCCGACGATACAAGTGATAAAAGTTGGACGCTTAATCGAAAGTTCGGCGAGTGTCATAGTTTTTCCTATTCTGCGTATGTTTTAAGTTGCGCGTGCACATTTAAGATTTCGTTTTCAATTTTTAATCGGCCCAATAAAGCCTCTGCATAGTCCTGTTCAAATAAAAGCACTTGATAAGTCGTTGTTCTTCCGATGCTGATCCGATATTTTTCGTAATCGAGCTTTTCTTTTTGTGCCGTCACCAGCTCTGACGCAAGAGAAAGCCGCTCTTTTGCCTCCGCAAGATGTTGGTTTAAGTCTTCCCAGTTTTGATCGCTTTCGAGACGCTTTTGACGGGTGCTCGATTCCGCTGCAAACTGCTGTTTTAGGCGCCCTCTCCTCGCTTGTTCCGATTCCCAGAAAAATAAGGGCATGGTTAACTTAAGTCCAATCATGTAGGTCGGGTGATCTAAGGAAAAAGCCTGAGAATCTGCGGGCGCAAAACTAGAACTTAATCCATTCATGGCAATGGTTCCGAATACCGAAAGATCGGGTTTTGCCTTTTGGATGGAAAGCTCGTTGCTTGCAACGGTTACTCGCTCATTTTGCTGGGCTGCTTTCACATCGTCTGGTGTTTCCATCCGTTTTGGAGGGGCTAAGTTTAAGATTTGATTCTCAGAAATTTCGGCTAAGTCGTCCTCAACCGTTTCAGAAACGGAATTGCGAAGAGAGTTAAAAGCAAGTCTTGCTGCTCGTTCTTCATCTTTTTGGTTTTTCAAATCCAACTGACGAGCCTGGTACGCGGCTTTTGCTTGAAGAACATCGGCTTTATCCATGAGGTGAACCGTGACGCGCTTACTGGTCCAATCCAAAATTTTCTTTGCACGGTCCAAAACATCATTAGCCAATTTGACGGCCTCACGCGCTACCGCAAGTCGATAATAGGTACTTTCCGCCTGAGCAATCAATTGTTTTATTTTAAATTTCTCGGCGTAAAAGGTGGTTAGTGCAGAGGCTTGAGCAATATCTGCTGTCGCTTTCGTCTCTTTTCCTAAAAAATTTCGCCAAAGGGATTGGCTCAAATCCAGTTCGGTAATTACATTGGTATAAATCAATTGCCCGTTTTGGAAAAAAGAAGCAGGTAGGCCATTCGTTTGATTATTGACCAAATTGTAAGACAGTTTTGCATTTAAGCCGAACCCAAATTGTTCTTGGACTCCTGTGGTAAAAGCATCGTTCAACGTTAAAGTCCCGCCGGCCAGAGGATTCACCGGGAGTTTTTTGTCGGTGAGGTCATTGTACTGCATAAAAAATGTAGGCGAGGTTGGGAATTCGCCCTCGATGGCGGTGTCGACCGCCCCATCGACGTTTTTTTTACTCGAGTCATACCCGGGGGATTTAGACTCGACCTGATCAATATAGTCTTTAATGCTGATGATCGAAGCATGGACTGTGAGTTGAGTAAAAAAAAGGGTTGTTGAGAAAAGGAATACAAGGGATTTGCGAGCAGATACGGAGAGAATCTTCATAGTGATCCTTTAATTTTTGATTCAAAATTGCTGTAGATTAATTTCAGTTTTAGGTTAAGATAAGTAAGTAGTCAATTACTTAATATGGTTTTACTAAAAAATTTTAGACAGCGGGTACACGAAAAAGTAAAGAAAGCGGCAAAGGAAGCGGCAAAGGAAGCGGCAAAGGAAGCGGTGAAGGAAACGGCTAACCGTGGTGGTTGTCACCGGAGGGACCGCGAAGCGACTCAACAAGCGTTATTGAGTGCGGCTTTTACTCTTTTTGCGGAAAAAGGGTACGAGAATACGAGGACCTTGGAGATTGCTCGCCTTGCAGGAGTGAATGAGGCGCTAATTCATCGTTATTTCGGCAGCAAAGAAGGCCTTTTGATTGCTGTTTTAACGGAATCTCAGTGGAAAGATGAGTTAATCCCAAAAATTGCGATGGAAGATTGTGTGTTGGATCGCGAAGGAAACTTTAGCGCTGTCTTAGAGTCATTTTATAAAAAGGGTGCGCTTGCGATTAAAGACAAAGAACTTTTTTTAAGAATCGCAATGTCGCGAGCACTGTTGGATGCCGCAATCGCAGAATCGATGCGCGTAAATATTTTAGATCGACGACTTCCGGAACTCGAAAAGGGCCTTAAAACAGTAACTCAGTCCTCAAAGCTTTCTGAAGAGGAATTACATGCGATATCGATGCTCGTCGGTTCGTCGAATTTTACGATGAACTTTCTGGCGAAAATTGTCTATAAAATGAGTCCCAAGAAAGTTAATTTGGCATTGACGATTTTGTCGGAAGCGTTGGAACTCTACGTAAACTCCAGGAAGTAATTTTTTAACTGCCCCCCCACTCTGCTGATGTTAAAGTGGGAGTTGGACTCTTTCCACGATAAACGCGTGGATTAGTCTCTTGGTGATCTGGGCTATTTTTTGGAATTCGTTGAAAATTGACTGTTTTAAAAAGGTTTTTTGCTTTTTTTCAGCACAGTAGGGGGGCAGTTCTCGATTTTCACCAGGTCAAAAACGACGAACTTTCGGTCTTCTATTTTCCACTTCACATCATGATCTTTCACTAACAACCCAAAAATCTTTCCCTGCGATTCTGGAGCGTCCGGCGGGAGCTCGCGTTTTTGAAAGCCTGGCCGTGGATCCAACGTAAGGAGTTGAACGACGAGTGTTTTAAATTCGGCAGGTAAGGAAGAGAGTTTTTCGATCGCAAGGGGCTCAAACAGGACCTCGGTTTTGTGAATCTCTTCGTGGGCCCAGCCCGGATTAGCGTTTGGAATTGAATCTGCATACGGAAGGTAAGGCTTAATGTCTAGGATCGGCGTGCCATCAAGAAGGTCAATTCCCAACACATGAATTTCAGGTCCACCTTTCGCGTGGAGGTCTATTTTTTCGATTTGAACAGCGGAAAGTCCAATGGGATTCGGGCGGTGGGGAGAGCGCGAGGCCAGCACACCCATTTTGATTTTCCCGCCTAGGCGAGGGGGGCGAATAGTGGGTTTCCATTTGTTACCGCCGTGTTGGTGAAAAATAAAAATAATCCACAGGTGAGAGAATTGTTCGATTCCCTTCAGTGCGTGAAGAAAGTCCGGATCCGAATTGAACTTCAGAATTCCCTTTGCCTCCGGGACGAGTCCGGGCTGTCGCGGAATTCCGAATCGCTGCGTAAACGGCGTCTTTGCGACTGCAATTGGGTTTAGGGGATCCATCTGGATTAAGTTTAGGCTGAAAACAATTGTTTTTAAAATGATTATTTGTGAGGGGTGATTTAATTAAACTTTTTTCATTGACAAAATCATCTCTTTTTGGAGATAAGGACGCCACGTTTTTAACCCTGAGAGAGAGGATTGACTGTGAACAAGTATTTCTATTCGTATCGTTCTGTAGTTTTTGGCGTGGCCGCATGCATCGCTTTTTCTGATTTTGCTCGTGCGAGTGATTCTATTTTTAATTATGCCGTTTACACTTCTAGCGGAATTGAAGCGGAATGTAGTGACTTTTTAGGGCAAGTTGCCTCCGGGGGTGCGGTGATGTTTCGGGACTTTTTGGTCCAAGGTAATAACCCGCGTGAGTGTGCTTTAGAAAGCGCTCACTCCGTGCAGATGACCCGCGGGAAAATTGCAACAAGCGATTCTTCGTATTCGAGTTACGGGTACGGTAACTTAAGTTGCGTTGGTGCCGACTCATTCAGTAATGAAGGGGGCGAAGTAGGACAGGCCTTTAGGCCAAGGGCGCCTTTTTCGGAGCTTAACCAGCAAGTGGTAGATTTTTCTAAGAGTCTTACACGCTATAACTCTAATGCAAATCGAATGGTTAAGGTCATGCGTATCAATTCCCAACAAGTGACCCAGCAACGGACAATAACCCTTTCCGGTTCGTCTAGCACCCTGCTCGTGGTCACTTCAAACGAGCGCGACGTTTCCTTGTATGGTGTAGGAATTAAATTGAGAGGATCAATTGGGCCAAAAAACATTGTTTGGAATTTCCCGAACGCAAGATCGGTCGTGATTGCGAACTCGGGTATGGATGAAGATTGTTCGAATAAAGGGTGGGGCATTCCGGGTACGGTGGTCGCACCTTACGCAAAAGTGACTTTTAATAATGCGCGGATCACGGGAGCCTTATTTGCGGCCGCAATTTACGGAAAAGCCGATCAATATTCTTGTGGTGGCGTGGTCTCGGGACAGGTGAATGGCGAATGTTTAGCAGAAATTATCCCTGGCATTGGGTGTGGGGATGGGGGAAGCGATGATGGCTCTCATCAGGAGCAGCAACAGCAAGAGCCCCAACAGCAACAACAATCACACTCACCACGAAAACCGCCTCAACATCAACAACAGCGCGAGCAGCGGTGGTAACAGGAATTAGGAGTGTGTTTTTGGGAAGGATTCGCTCGCTAGATCTTTTGTTTTTCTTCTAGCTCTGCCCATCTCGTATAAAGTCGCTCGATTTCAGATTGAACGGCGGCAAGTTCTGACATTACTTTTTTAAGTTCACTCGGAGAGCGCAAGACGTCGCTCGAGACGGAGCGCTCTTCGAGAACGGAAAGTTCCTTTTCCCGGGCATGAAGTTGGGTCTCCATTTGATCGAATTCGAGCTGCTCTTTATACGAGAGCTTCTTTTTACGCTCTAAAGCGGGATGGGTTGCGGAGGGTGCCGCTCGCATCGATTCCCGAATCGCGGTTTGCGTCTGCGACGCCTTTAAGCTTGCGCGATAGGCTTTTTCCCACTGTCTTAAGTCGCTATAAATAATCATTTCTGGAAATCCGAGGATTTGGTCGCACACGTGATCCATAAATGAGCGATCATGCGTAACAAGGATCACGGCTCCTGGAAATTCATCAAGGCAATCTTCAAGAATACTGAGGGTTTGTAAATCGAGGTCATTGGTGGGTTCGTCCAAAATCAGCAGATTTGCGGGCCTGAGCATAAGAAGGGCTAGGAGAAGGCGCGCTTGTTCGCCACCCGATAGTTTGGAAACGGCCATATCGACTCGTGCGCCACTAAATAAAAAGCGGTCCAAATAAGAGCGGACATGAATTTTTCTGCCTTGGAACTCGACCGTCTCGCCGTAGGGGCAGACGGTTCGCAGGACGGTTAATGTTGGGTCAAGTTTCTCTCGATTTTGATTAAAGTAAGCGACCTCTAGGCGATCCGAGCGTTGAATTTCTCCGGTATCCCCTTGTTCTTCGCCCACGATCAACTTAATGAGCGTCGATTTGCCTGTTCCATTTTTACCAAAAAGGCCCAATCGGGTTTTGGATGTGATCTTCAAGTCCAATTTTGAAAATAATTTTCTGGGTCCATCGGAACTGGGGTATTCCTTTGAAACTCCTTTTAACTCGACCATTTTTTTAGGGCCAGCAGAATCCCCTGCATCAAACTCAAGCTTCACCGTTTGGGTTTGATTTTTGTAAGACAGTGTTTGGACCTCTTGCTTCAGTTCGCCTGCGCGGTCAATTCTGGCTTTTTGCTTTGTTGTGCGCGCTTTTGCTCCTTGGTGGAGCCATTCGACTTCACGGCGGAGAGTGTTTTTTAAAGACGCTTCACGGGCGATTTGACCTTCCACGTAATCGGCTTTAATTTTTAAGAATTCTTCATAGGTACCTTCGACGCTTAAGATTCCGTTCGGGTTACGCTTGTCGATCTCGATCACCCTTTTTGCGGTGTTTTGAAGAAAAGCACGGTCATGGCTGACGATGACGATGCACAAATCGCTTTGCTTTACCCAGTCTTCTAGCCAAAGAATACTTTCAATGTCTAAATGGTTGGTGGGTTCGTCTAAGAGGAGAACTTCGGGTTGCTGGGCAAGTTCACGGGCAAGCGCCACTTTCTTTTGCCAACCCCCCGATAGATCTTCAACGAGCATGTGTTCGTATTGCTTTAAGTTTAAGCGCGACATGGCTTCTTCTGCTGGCCCGGTAATTTCCCAATTGTGCTCGATATGATTTCCACCCATTTGAGTGGTTCCCATAATCGCGTCGTGCACAGAAATTCCACTCGGGAAAGTGGGGACCTGGGAGAGGTATCCTACTTTTAAACCTTTACTTCGCGAAACCGTACCTTCGTCCGCGTCCACTTCGTTCATCAAAATTTTCATTAAGGTCGATTTTCCCGCACCGTTTTGCCCAATCAGCGCGATTTTTTCACCGCTTGAAATGGAAAACGTTAACCCTTCGAATAGGGTTTGATGAGGGAACGCGTGCTTGAGTTCGTGAATACTAAGTAAAACTGCCATGGGTGTTCATGAGTATATAGGGATCAAGCCCGAATGAGAAGAATTGTTTTGCGGCCCATAGAGTTGTCGGAAACAATTAAACTTTCTTTAAATAAAAATTGTCAAAATTCACAATTTAAATTATCACTAATCACAAAAGTCAAAATGGTGGCTTTTTGGAATTAGACCTAAGGAGGTTCTATGGATCGATGGTGTTTTGCAGTGATTCTTGTTCTTTTTATTTCTCTTGTTCGGGCGGATGAAGTTCCGCACAAAATAGTGGCCTACCGCTCTGTTCAGTATTTTTCTCGAATCTTTGCGGAAAGCGATGCAAATTTTGAAGCGAGAGTACAAAACTTTTTGGCTGACTCAAAGGCACTGAATGAATCGTATCAGGGCGCCGCCCAAATAAGTAAAGCGTGTGGAGAGAATGCAATTGTTTTCGGGGTAAGTTCGGTAAAGACTGATTTTGTTTTTAACGAGCGAGCCGTGGATGGATCTAATGTCCTCTCAATCGGATTACAGGGAAACGTCATCTGTGAAGACCGGCCGTTATCTCCGTTTCAAATTTTGCAAAACGAAGTTAAGCATGTGGGCGAAGTTGCTTTTGTTGCACACGGATACAAGCCAGGAAGATTGAAGCACATTGTTCTGTTTCGATTTAAAGATTCCGTAACGACAGAACAAAAAGAAGAAGTTCGGAAAAGGTTCTTAGCCCTGAAGACAAAGGCCACCCGAAATGGAGCCCCTTATATCGTTTCTATTGGTACCGCGATCCAGCGCAGCGGCGAAGGACATGTGGATCAAGGGTACATCGTAACCTTTGCTTCCGAAGGCGATCGAAACTTCTATGTCGGTAAACCATTGGTTTCGGAAGAAGGTAGCTTTGACCAAGCCCACGATGCATTCAAGTCATTTGTCGGGCCATTGCTCCAGGAACCGGCGGACGCGGCGGGTGCTTTTATTTTTGATTTTCGGAACGATTAGGGAGAGAAGGGTGGCAATGTTAACCCATAGGTTAATTAAACTCATTTAATTTAACTATATTAAATCTATTTAATTTATAATTTGTGATCTAGTGTGCTGGAAATCTGATCGACAGATCGAAGTACAGAACACCAACAACACGTTAACCAAGCGGGGATTCTCTCCTCCGAAGGAATTAGTATGATTGCAAAAAAAATGATGACCGGACTCATTGCCACCACCTTTTTTATGGGCCAATTGGCGGGGGCTACTGCTGTAGCTCAAGCGGATAAAGCGGCAGTACAATTTGAGGCGCAAATGGAAGCTCTTCAGTCGGAATCGTCGCTTGCTCAGATGGAGGCAAGCTTGGATGCAATGGCGAGCCAATATTCGTCCCAGGATGCCGTTGATGCACAGGCCGTAAAAAGGCTAGATACTCATAGCAAGCGCTGGCATCGGTTGAAAGAAAGATGGGCTTCGCGCTTTGAGCGGCGCGCGCCACATCTGGTACAAAAAGTAAATGATCGATTAAATCAGCCGACGGAAGCGCTCCAAGCGATGGTCGCTTCAGGTCTAACGCAAGCGAAAAATTCCGGTGAAAAAAAGCGAATCGATTTTTATACTGGTTTAAGTAAATTAGCTCCAGAGGAACTCAAGCCTGCATTGATCAAAAGCTCTCAAGAGATTATCGCGAACGCTTCTGATTTACTTTCTTCAAAAATTGCAGATCGCGGCGGGATTGTTCCGTTTGTGGTAAATATGAAGGCGGACATTCAAACGTTGCGTTTGACGTTGAAGGCGAAAAAAGAAGGACGAAGTTTAGCGTCAGATGGTCATTCCTTGATGTGGAATATATTAATGTATAGCGTGGTCATTGCTGTTTTGGGAGTGGGTTTCTATTTGTCGGCCACTTCGTTCACGACTGCAGGTATTGTAGGTTATATGCTCGGGACTATTGCTTTAGAAACGATCATTATCGACTTAACCGGAGTTGGTCGTAAAAACGTAGAATAAAAATTGCTCAACACTGTAGTTTGGATCGGCCCCCTTCGGAAACGGAGGGGGCTTTTTTTTTGTTTAGCCTGGTCAGTGGCGACACGCCTGTAAGAATTAAACTTTTCCAGTTTAAATAAAAACTCTTGCTTATTGTCTGAGTGAATTAGTAATATATTAAATGGGAGAAGTTTAATTGATTATGGATAACGATGACAAAAGAGTGAATGAATTAAGTTTAGTTTTAACGCTGGTGATGGCTAGCTTTATGATCGGGGGATGCAATTCTGCTCAAGTGTCTCAATTCGCTGATGCGCTCCAAGCGGCAAGTGGATCTGGGACGCCGTCTCCGAGTCCGGGAGCCGTAAGCACAGATTCAGGAACGAATGGTGCGACCTGCTTTTACACATCGACTTTTACCTATGATCTTGGCCCAGGAATTGATGTGAATGAAAGTTTTGAGGTCACGGGTCGGTATCACGGTGGCGTGCAGGTGGTTGAGTTAGTCACGAGCAGTAGTGCGCTTGGTTGTCCGGAAAATGTGATGATTCCAGCGGAAGGTGACTCAAGGCAGTCCGAAGTTGCCGAAGTATTGAGTGAGGGGGGTCAGCTCAGTCTTTTTGCGACACATCATTCTCAGCCTACCGTTCTTCAGGAGTCCTTTTCAGGGCTTTCGATGACTCCTCAGCAGATTACAAATGGAATCGAAACTCAAATTTTTCAAGGCGGATCATTAACTTCCGCCCAGGGAAATTCGGACGCGAAGATGATCGTTCAAGTTACATTTGTCTATGCACAATCTCAACCAAACCAGAATGACCTACGTTGGTGAGTCTTTTTATTTAATCAATCCGGGAAAATCGTCGATAAGTTCACTATGGATCGCTACCACTTTGAACACTACCGACAATTTGTTGACAATCAGCTCAAAATGTCGAGTGCAAGGGGTTCGAGGAGTAAAGTGGTCAAAGCGAACGACTCACTAGTAATTGCGGACAATCACCTTTTGGCCTGCATCAACTTCGATGGGTTTCAGTTCTGATGAAAAATGCTTCCTTTAAATTATTTTTCGCCACAAATGCACTCCTGTGTTTAGCAGGGGCCCTTACCCGTAGCTTCCCGTCTTGGGGAATGTTTGAGCGCATCGAGCCCGTTCAATTTCGCCTGACGGATTCACAAGGGGTAAATATTCCAGTCGAGAATTATTTGCCGAGAGATGCGCTTATTCTGAGAGTAGCGGAGATTTTACCAGTTCTTCGCTTTATCTGTCTGCGGGAGGAGGCGCGTGACCCGCTCCATTTTGTGTCCGTGAATTCTGGGCTAGATTTCTTTTTGGAAAAGGGAAAGTGTGAAATACCGCGTTGATCAAAGCACTTTGTTTTACCGACTTCTTTCACTGAGTCTGTTCTCCTTGCTGGTTGAAGAATTCTGTGCAGGAACTTGGGAGATTCATTCGGGACAGCTATACCCTTGGCGGCATTTTGCCTTTGTACCGCTTTATGGAACAACTTGGCTCTTCATCGAATGGTTACTTTTAGGAGTGGGCGCTTTGCTTCTGCTGTTTTCCCGAACTCGATCTTGGGGCACGGTCTTTACCGGAGTATCCCTCGTTTTTGGGTTTTCTCAAAGGGTTTCTAACCACCGATTACTGATGCTGCTTGTCTTGCTTTATCTTGTTTTTTTTCCTGTACAGCTAAAGTTTAAGGCGGTTCGGTATCAATTGTTGTTGGTGTATCTCTTTGCTGCAGTCCATAAGATGAATGCTGCCTTTTTGAGCGGGGAAGTGTTCCTATTTTTGTCGCGAGCAACCCATGACTCCTGGGCGGGCGACTATTGGGTACGGCAAGTCCTTGCGGGGCCTGAAGCGCATGTCTTGGCGTGGATGATTATTGGATTCGAGCTTTTAATCCCGGTTTTGCTCTTGCGGAGTCCATGGTTTGGTTTTGTGGGAGTGGGGATCATGCATTTAGGATTTTCTTTGTTTATTCCGGGGATTTGGTGCTATTCGTTCTTAATGATTGCAATGGCATCTTTATTTTTAGGCCAACAAATCGGTCCGGGATTGCAGAATCGGAATGCCCAATTCCGTTGAGTAATCGCGTTTTTTATACGAGAAATTTCGCCCAAAAAGGTCCTCGCCCTTCTCTAGTCGAGCTAAAAGGTCTGCACTGTTCTGAGTTTTAACCATGTCATCCAGCGCGTGAGAAAAAGATTTTATTTTTTCTAGAACTTTTTGGCTATCCCCCAAATAAGAATGATGAAAGCCTAAGTATTGCTGGGATGTGGGAATTGCTTTTTTGCGGAGGTTATGCCTGAAAAAATTTGGAGAAAATTCCGGCTTTAATGCGTGCTTCATCGTCACCGCGAGGGCTAAGTCCCAGGGAGAAGATTCTTCAAAAAGATTGAGTTTATAATAAGTTAATTTGTATTTTAAACGGAGAGCCGATCGCCAAAAAAAGAGCGGGTTAAAATAATGAAGCAGTTCAACTTTTGACGAGGGATGAAGAAATTCATCAAAATCCTGGATCACGAGTAGATCGTCACTCCGGGGGGCCAGGTTTTCCTTTAAGAAGTGAAAAGCCCCGTCCCGGACAAGTTTTTCCCGGTCATAGGGGGTTGCATGGTGGTGCTTCGA
>CAIMNF010000084.1 GCA_903842755.1 Oligoflexia bacterium | reverse complement strand
TAAGATTATTTTTATTAAAATGAAATCTTAAATATTTAATGTGCAGAAATACCATGACCTTCATTTAAAGTTTTATCTGATAAGTCTACTACCCACTCCCCTCTAAGCATCACCCGACTAATCCTTTCTGTGTTGTCGATGGCTTGCGATGGGCTTCGATCCAATACGACAAATTCGGCGTTACACCCTACCTCAAGGCACACTTTTTTTCCTAAAAACGCATGAGCCTGTGTGGTACCTGCCCGCAGCGCTTCCCAGATGGGCATTCCTTGGCGTACAAAATTGGCCATTTCACGGTGCTCCGAAAACCCTTGAAATGTGCCTTTATTCGCAGAGTCCGAACCGGTAAGGATTTGAACACGCGCTTTTAGGAGTCGTTGAAGTGAGGCACGGTCATTTTGCTCATCCGCTTGCTGCCACTGTAGCCAGTACTTACCATTTTCCGTAAAATGATCTTCATGACGATAAGCATCGATCAATCCCCGACCGGCTAATTCTTTTAAAAGCGGGGCCTCTAGAATCTCGGGATGCAAGTGGATTTGCCATAAATCGGATTGTACCGCCGCCGTCGGAATGGAAATGACCTTGTTTTTTTGCATAAGCGTGGCCAATTTTTTGGGAATCACCTGATCATCGTCGAAGTGAGTGATTGCGTCCGCACCCGCTCTAACCGCACGCAGAGCATCCCTCCAGCTGACAATATGAATGACTGTTTTAAGCCCTAACTGGTGAGCGCTTTTAATCACCGCTTTCAGTGTCGCAGTCGAAACATCAGGTTTCATTCCAGTTAAAATCTTAATTACGTCGGGGTGAAATTGAGCGACATAGGAATTTAGAACTTTTTCAGCGGTTTGAGGAGATCGGATCACTTTAAAGTGATGACTCGAAGTGGCCTCATCAGAGTGCCCGTAGCCAAAAACCGGTCCTGCTGCGAAAAGATCGGCCGCAACCGTTTTTAACCCCGCCTGTAATTCCAACTGAATCTCTTTTCGTTGTTGATCTCTTACCGGAAAAATGACCGTTTCGTCCGAACCCAAATCCAAAACAGAGGTCACTCCTGCCCGCAAATGAAGTTCCAAAACTTTTTCAACACCTAGGGTTTCCGAATGTAAACCATCTGGAGAACTATTGCCCCAGGAATGCACATGTAAATCGGCGAAAGAAGGTAGCGCGAAATATGCTCCTAAATCATCGATTTCGCCCTTAAACTCAGGCGGGATCTGACCTTCCGAAACGGAGATTACTTTTCCATGACCCACCACAATGTTCCCCAAGGTGATCTTTTCCGTTTCAGGATTAACCCACTGAGCGTGAATCAGCCTTGACCCACTTCCGTGCGCGCGCTGGAGTCCATAGGGGGGTTCGTGTGCACATCCCAAAGTTCCGCCCACACCAAATGCCACACATCCTAATAGTTCAATGATCCAAAGCTTACAATTTTTGATTTTCAACATTTTTAAAAAAACCGTGACACTTGCACTATTTCCTGCGACCCACTCACACCACTGGAATAAGCTTTGAATGCATGGGTCACCTGAACTCTTAGCTCGTACTGGCTC
>CAIMNF010000083.1 GCA_903842755.1 Oligoflexia bacterium | reverse complement strand
TTGCTCAGTGAAATGTGGTTTGACCGGGCAACGTTGGCGAGCATTTCGTCGTCAACACTCATTTGACCCTTGAAAATAAGGCTCAAAACGCTGTCACTTTTATAAAGACTAGATTTCCATTGATCTGTTCTTGTCCAAGGTTCGATTGACTTTGGGATATACCAATAAATGTCCTGATCATGATCTTTAAATACCCGGAGGGGTTCACCATTTGTGTTTAGGGTTTGTTTTAGGTCCGGAAGCGCAAAAGCGTTAGTACCCAATAGGTGGCCCATTACCGCCGTAAATAATAAAATAAATTTAGATTCCATTAACTTTCTCCTTCATTGATCTGGTTTGACTTTACTTAATTAATCAAGCACTTGTTCATTGACGAAACAAGCAATAAAAATGCCAGATTTATTGCCTGAGCGGACCCCCAAATATGGGGTATTAGCCTACACTTGAACCTTCGCCGGTGTGGGGAATTGCCCTAAAGATTGGAAATGGCCTAGTTAATTACCGAGTTCATTGAATGAGGATGGTGCGTCGATTAAATAACTTAATATTCGCTCCCGCCCAATAGCGATGGGCGCAGACTGAATTTTTTTAAATGCAAGCTCTGCGAGCAAAGCAATCCACGCTTCCAGTGACATGTGGTGAATGGATGCTCCACAAAAAATTACGTCAAATTTTTTGGGAATTTCCTGTACGGTGTTTTCAATTTTTTCGAAGGGAAATACCTTGATTTTTAGGGCAAAAAATCGAGTTTATTTTTGTTGGCTGTTGTATTGTAATGAAGGTCAATTTTGAATGGCTTTATTAAAGCCGAGAAGGCCTAGTCCGCACATCCACCTTTAATTGAATCGAACTCTTGGCATCGATGAACTTGATTCTACTTTTCGTTACCAAAATGATTTCGTGAGAAGAATCTACGTTTACGTCTAACGAAGGAACGACGTCAAATTCGGAGAGTTCTTTCTTAAAGGTTTCCATGAGCGCATCGATGCTTTTTTGTGTGATTTTCTTACGAAATTGGTCACGGCCTTTGATTCCGTTTTTGGAAATTTTAAGGGACGCCTCTTCTCCATGTTTTATCCCTTCTAGGGAGCCAGAGATGTACTCCATTTCAATGTCTTGGGTAATGGTAATTGGCGCAAATTGAAAATCGCTGTTCGGGAGGGGACGTTCGTATAAGAAGAACTCGAAGTGAGGCTTTCCGTTCTTTTCGAAAAATCGAATTCCTTCAAAACTGGCAACCGTAGACTTTGCCGAGGGCTGATTCGACTGGACTTCCGTCTTTTCGGGCGTGGTGGCTCCGCTCAGAATCCCTGTTCCAACCGTGGATTCCGTTTTTGTAAAGGAGCCATTGGGATCGGTCACATATTTCAAGCTATCTGGAGCAGAGGTCTTCGCGCTGACATAATCGAACTCACCTGAAAGTACAGCGTTCAAGGTAAAGGTCCCGACCGATAAACCTTGGGTGGTCGTCGATTGAGCAAAGGAAACCGTCGCTTGGAAAAACATAAGGACAATAAGGCATTTATTCATAACGACGATAACCCTATTTCACTTGACCAAAATTGTCAGCAAAATAGTGCAGTTTTTTTAAACTAATTTTTCACAATGAATTCAATTGAAGTTACGAAATCCTCGATCTCGGCCTCGGTAGTTTGAAAAGAACACATGAGGCGCACTTCGCTTAAACTTTCATTCCAGGTGTAAAAACTAAAGCGCTTTGAAAGTTCCTGGATCAGCGATTTTGGAAACACGGCAAAGACTACGTTTGCGTCAACGGGCCGAGTAATTTTTATTGCTGAAACGGTTTCGCAAAGCTTTTTTTCTAAAAGCTTTGCCATTTGGTTTGCATGGGACGCGTTTTTTCTCCAAAGTTCGTTTTCAAAATAGGCTAAAAATTGCGCCGAAAGAAAGCGCATTTTGGACGCTAATTGAAGCCCTTGCTTGCGGATAAAATTAAAATGGAGATTAAACATGGGGTTTAATACAACGACTGCCTCTGCGCCCATCAATCCATTCTTCGTGCCCCCGAAGCACACTAAATCAACTCCGCAATCCGTGGTCATTTCTTTAAAGGTGCATCCTAAGCTTACTGCAGCGTTTGAAAGTCTTGCGCCGTCCAGGTGAAGGAATAGGCCATTCGATTTACAAAACTCCGCGATGGCCCTAATCTCTTTCAAGGTATAAACCGTTCCGTACTCGGTCGATTGCGAAATGCTCACCACCCTTGGCTGAGACATATGCTGGTCTCCTAGTCCCCGCAATTGCTGCGCCAAAGTTATTGGATTGATTTTTCCGTTTTCGGAGGCGGTCAACGCAAGCTTTGCTCCTGTTAAACGTTCCACAGCGCCGCATTCGTGCTCCTGGATATGCGCAATATCCGAGCAAAGAATAGATTCAAACGATTGAATTGCACTTTTAAGCGCTATTACGTTTGCTCCTGTACCGTTGAAAACGATATAAGGCTCGGCCTGCTCACCAAAGTGTTTTTTAAATTCTTCGCGCACTTGACCGGTGTAAGGGTCGGCACCGTAAGCGGCGGCTGGGCCATCGTTCACTTTTTTAAGCCATTCAAAAACAGCCGGGTGGGTTCCTGCATAATTGTCGCTCGCAAAATTAGTTTTAATCATATTCTCTCGCTAATCTGAAACGCTAATTCTAAAGCTTGGGTTGCATTGAGTCTGGGGTCACACAACGTTTCGTAGAGTCCTTCGGCGAGGTGGGCATCCGTAATTTTTTGATCGCCGCCGATACACTCCACCACATCTTTTCCGGTAAGCTCAAAGTGAACGCCACCGGCAAAAGTTCCCAGACCACGGTGAACGGCCTTGAAGTTTTTTACTTCGTCTAAAATACGTTGAAATGGCCTTGTTTTGTAGCCATTACTGCTGGTAATGGTATTTCCATGCATGGGGTCGCAACACCAAACTACCTTGCGCCCTTCTGCTTGCACCCGCTGGACTAGTGCGGGAAGCTTTTTTTCAACCTGATCAAAACCCATTCTCGTAATCAACGTTAAGCGCCCGGCTTCGTTTCTTGGATTGAGTTTGTCAATCAGGACCATCAGTTCGTCTGGACTAATATTGGGGCCGCATTTTAGGCCAATGGGATTATGAATCCCCCGCATAAATTCTAAATGAGCTCCATCCGGTTGCCGCGTGCGTTCGCCAATCCAAAGCAAGTGGCCCGAGCAATCGTACCAGTCACCCTCATAGCCTTCGGCTAGTCTGGCCGTGGTGCTGTCTTGTCGAGTCAATGCTTGCTCGTAGGGAAGTAAGAGCGCCTCGTGTGAGGTATAAAATTCCACTTCACGAATTTGGGGTGTGGTGGCGCTATTAATGCCCATGGCATTCATAAACGCAAGGGTTTCGTCCAGGCGTTGGGCTACATCATCATAGCGAGAGGCTTGCTTGCTCTTCTTTACAAAATCCAAGTTCCATGCATGAACCTGCTGCAGATCCGCATAACCCCCTTGGGCAAAAGCGCGCAACAAATTTAAGGTCGATGCGGCTTGCACGTACGCGCGTAACATCCGCTCGGGGTCAGGAATCCGTTGTTCCGGCGTAAAATCATAGCCATTAATGATATCGCCACGGTAAGAGGGGAGCGAGGTGCCATGGCGGGTTTCATGGTCTTGTGACCTAGGCTTTGCAAATTGGCCCGCCACCCGACCCACTTTTACGACGGGAAGCTTTTCCTGAAAGGTAATGACGACGGCCATTTGGAGTAAAATTCTAAACGTATCGCGGATGGTGACGGCTTTAAATTCGCCAAAACTTTCGGCGCAGTCGCCCCCTTGCAGTAAAAACGCTTTTCCCTCACTCACCGCCGCAAGCTTTGCTTTAAGTTGTCGCGCTTCTCCGGCAAAGACCAATGGGGGATAGGACGCAAGCGTGGCCTCAATCGCAGCCAAGCGATTTTGATCCGGGTAGTTTGGAAGCTGATGTTTTGGTTTTTCACGCCAGCTTTGAGGGGTCCATTTCGGTGTGGCCATTGCAGCGTTCATGGTTGACTTCCTTTTTGAATGCGAATTGCTTCGTCATGGATGAGTGCCAAAAGTTGTAGAGTAAATTTTGCGTCAACTCCCAATTTTTTTGAGGTTTTCAAGCGGTCCTCGACCACCTCTTTCCAGCGATCTTTTTGCA
>CAIMNF010000082.1 GCA_903842755.1 Oligoflexia bacterium | reverse complement strand
GGATTAAGGCCGGATTTGAAATTTAAGTCCGAAAAGAGGTCTAGCGAAACCGTTTTGCTTCTTCTGGAAATACCGAAAGTGGTTTCCAGTCGACGTTCAAAACATCGCGGGAATGTTTTTCAAGTGTCTGAAGGCAAGCCCGAGAATGGCAGGACTTGACATGAGATAGGGTGAGGCCGAATTGAGCAAGTGCAGCAATGGCCATGAGTTTTACGATTAGATTGTACATAAAAACCTCCTTAGGGTTTTGGGTTGAATGTTTGGTTCATTGAAAGGAAATGGCTACATGGAAACCCATGTAGCCACTTTTTGCTCGTGAATTGGTTCATGTAGTACGGTGTAGCCATTTTGTAGCCGCGCACCTGACTTTCATGCGACCTAGCGCAACCTTAGAATCTCAAAAACTTGAACGAATTTTTTACATTTTCTCTAATGGTTATAGTTATTTGGTTTTGATTTTACGAACTTGAAGCAGAAATAAAAAAAGGGCCCTAACATCACTGTTAGGACCCTCCGGATTTTGGTTGCGGGGGCCAGATTTGAACTGACGACCTTTGGGTTATGAGCCCAACGAGCTACCAGGCTGCTCCACCCCGCGATAGATTAAATTCTTTTCGATAAATTCTTTAAACTTTTATAGATGGAATTGACTTCTCTTATCTAGTCCTAGGGGTGAAGTTTTGTCAATAAAAAAGCCCAATAAATAAGTCCGAAGCGGGGAGCGCGACCAAAGCGGCTCAGTGGGGGGTAAAAGCGACTAGTTCAGTCGTTATGGAGTTGTCTGTCAAGCCAATTTATGCAATAAATACACAAGTTCTGGTATTCAGTTCGGAATAGAAATTGAGTCCTAGTGAGATAAATCGAGGGCCTAAGGAAGCGTTCGCAATTGTGCAAATCTGAAATGGGCCGCTCAAAGACATAACGTCATGATAAAAAGACAAAGGAGTCTTTGTAATGGGTAAACGTATTTTTGTTGGAAACCTACCATTCTCAGCAACCGATCAGGTGTTGCTGGATACTTTCGCGCAGTATGGTGCTGTTGAATCTGCAAAGGTCATCACTGACCGCCACACTGGCCGCTCTAAAGGGTTTGGGTTTGTTGAAATGGCTACTGACGCAGAAGCCGTCACCGCAATTGAAAAGTTAAATGGCGCAGAATATGAAGCCCGTACTATCACGGTAAATGAAGCTCGCGAAATGCAACCTCGTGAAGGGGGCGGCGGCGGTGGTGGATACCGTGGCGGCGGAGGCGGCGGCGGTGGACGTCGTCCAGGCGGCCCAGGACGAGGTGGTCCGGGTGGCGGCGGTGGTGGATACCGTGGCGGTGGAGGCGGCGGTGGCGATCGCGGCGGCGGAGGCGGTTACCGCGGATAATTCCGGCGGAACAATCCCCACTCTCCAATAATCATCATCATTTAAAAAAAATAGGCAGAGCCCTGGTCGAAGTTCGACTAGGGCTTTTCCGTTTCGGAAAGTACCGCAAAGATTTTTGAAAAATAAGGACCCTGGAACGAAGGTTTCGTAATCAACACGAACTCCTTAAATGTCCAGCCGGGATTATTGATCACGTAATCGACCAGCTCATGGCACAGGATAAATAAACACGATAGTGGGGTCATCTTTTGAACCTTGATGCCGTGAGGGAAGCCTTTTCCATTGGGGCGTTCCTTTTGCTGCAATAAAATGCGTTCCACGTCGGCCGAATTGGATTCGTCTTCTCTAGCCATAATCGCGCTGTACGTTGGACCTTCTAAAAAGGCGATTTGATCTTCTTTACTGTATTGATCTTTTTTGATGGCGAACTCTTCGAGCGAACCGATGCGGGCAAGTTCGGGTTTTTCAAAATAGCGAATGTCGTGCATGTAGGCCACATAAATTAACTTCTCCAAAGAACTTTCAGAAACCCAACCTAATGTTTTTCCAATCGAGCAAGTCGTGTCACACAAAAGCTCAATATGGTTTTTCAGATACTGCGCACCCGCGCGTTGGGCCGTAAGGCGGTTAAGCATTGCGGAAAGCTTTGCTTTCTTTTGGAGGCGCTTCAGCACTACCGCCATATTTTTATGAACCGTCTCGCGGTACTGTTGGTCCGCGTAAAGACGTTCGGGGGGGATTTTAATTTCGCGCGAAATATAGGCAAATTGATCGAAAATATCCTGGGGAATTTCTTGATCCAAACTGATTCCAATCGTTCCACCGGACCGATGAGCAATCAAGGCGCCCGTCATATTTTTGAGTGCGTGTTGATTCAGCATTAAGAGCGAAAGGCGCGCGTTTTGGCTTAAAAATTTGAT
>CAIMNF010000081.1 GCA_903842755.1 Oligoflexia bacterium | reverse complement strand
GTTTAGCAGATTTTTTTGCTATACTTTCTCTGATTTATCGGTTAGTCTAGGGAAGTCAGATAATTTTGCTTCGGTCAGAGTCTCTTGGTAATGTCGCCTGGTTCCTCTACGTGGCTCCCAGCCTTATAGGAGGTATCATGGGTAAAAAACTATACGTCGGTAATCTTCCATTTTCAGCAACAGATCAAGCGCTAGTTGATGCATTTTCACAATGTGGAACTGTAGATTCAGCTCGCATCATCATGGATCGTGAATCAGGAAGAAGCAAAGGCTTCGGGTTTGTAGAAATGTCTACAGACGAAGAAGCTCAAGCTGCTATCGCAAAATTTAACGGTGCTGATTACAGCGGTCGCCCAATGACTGTAAATGAAGCTAAGCCAATGGCCCCACGTGAAGGTGGCGGCGGTGGACGCGGTGGACGCGGCGGTCGTTACTAATTTTTAGTAACCACTCAAGCGTTACTAAAAATTAGTAACCAGCTAAGCGCTTAACAGCGCTTCCTAAATATTGAATAAAACCCCTGCTTGAAGGTTCAAGCGGGGGTTTTGCATTTAAGCGTTATTCAAAAAAGGCCTCAACACAGTAGGCGTTTTGGCCCGGCAGGAATGAGTTCAAATTCCGGCTCGTTTACTTCTTCATGCGAAGCCGTGACCTCAACATCAAACTCCAAGTCTTGTCCGGCTAAGGGATGATTCGCATCCAGCAGTACAAAAATTCGGTCTGCGTGCACCACCCGAAAGGAACGAATAATTCCGTCCCCCGTGAGAGAGCCTTTGACCAAATCATCTACCTTTAACGACTTCCCATTTTTGAGATCTGAACGCGGAACTTCCACACATAGCCTTGGCTCATAGAACCCATAGGCATTCTCTGCGGAAACGGAAATGCGTTTTTTCTCGCCCTCTTTTAACCCCTTTAACGCATCAACAAATCCCGGAAGAGCCTGAGACTCGACGGGCACCTCGGTGGTAGTCGCGACATCACGGTTAAAGGAAGAACTAATAAAATGGCCTAGCTTATTTTTCAGAACACAGCGGAACGATACGATCTGGACTCTCATAAAGGACTCCTTACATATCAGACAATTGTTTCAGCTTTACATTTCGTACAATAAAAACATCAGAACGATGGATCTTCCCTTAGTCTAGCTCATCTAAGTTTAAACTTCAATAATTTAATATTTTTAGGTTAACCTTAGGTAATGGTTAAGTTTCTAAGCATAACAGTACCGGTCCACGAATTTGAGTTTACCTATAGTCGAAGCTCGGGCCCGGGAGGGCAAAATGTGAATAAGGTCAACAGTCGGTGCACCCTCAGATGGTGTGTTACCCAAAGCCAAGGTCTACCTGCGGCGATGAAATCGCGATTTTTGCTCGCCTACGGTTCACAAATTACTCAAGCGGGTGAAATTTTGATTTCCAGTGACCGTTACCGCGATCAAAAACGGAATTACGAAGATTGCATTCAAAAAATCACCCAATGGATTAAAGCAGTAGAACAACCGCCGAAGCCACGAAAGAAAACAAAACCAAGCCGCGGCAGTAAATTGCGCTTGCGATCCTCAAAACAAGC
>CAIMNF010000080.1 GCA_903842755.1 Oligoflexia bacterium | reverse complement strand
TGTAAATTCATGTTTTAAATCAGGTAAGCCTAAGATTTCTTGGGTCGATTCAGGGGGCATGAGGGGTCCTTTCGTTTAAATTAGTTCTGGTAAACCAATTTTAACGTAAAACCTTTATTCCCCCTGTTTTGTGGTAGAGCCCTATTTCAAGGTATTTCATGAAATGCCATGAGTTTGCTTCTTTTTTGCTTCCTCGGATGCTTCTTGACTATGTATATACATTAGCATACAATAAAAACAGATGAAGTTTGAATGGAACTCAGACAAAAACGTAACGAACTATAAGAAACACTCAGTTTGGTTTGAGGAAGCTCAGACGACGTGGGCAGATGCTCACGCGGTAGAGTTTTTTGATCCGGAAAACAGCGATGAAGAAGACCGATTTTTAAGAATGGGTCACTCTTCAAACTCAAGGTTGCTGCTCGTGGTTTTTTGCGAACGAGATTCTGGCGGAACCATTCGAATTATCAGCGCCCGCAAGGCGACCGAGAAGGAGCGAAGGCAATATGAAGAAGGAATATGATTTAAAGAAATTAAAGCGCAGACCCGGTAAAGTTAAATCAAATGCAGATGCCGCCAAGGTGCCCATCAGTATTCGTTTAGACGGTGGTGTATTGTCTACCCTCAAAACTGAGGCGGAGCGTTTAGGCATCCCCTACCAGACATTGATTGGTAGTTTGCTTCATCGCTATTCTAACGGTGAGTTAGTGGATAAAAAGACGGCTGCTGATCTTGCTCTGCTAAAATCAGCTTAAAATTTTGAAATAAAAAAAGCGGACACTTGAATAAAATCAGGTGCCCGCTTTTTCTTTATGTTTTGGTCAATCGGTTGGTCTAAAAATTAGTGGTTTAGACTGAGCCCGTTTCCACACCAGTCGAACAAGCATTCCGGTTTTCCCTTTTCCGACAAGGGTAATACTTCCATCACGGTTAAATTGTACTTCACGACTGAGTTCTTTTTGATAAAAAATCGGATCAGACGAGTTTAATACTTGATGGCTGAGCAAGTTACCTTTGAAAACGTACGTACCGGTATAAAAAATCCCATCCTTAATCTCACTGCTGGGCTCGTTTGAGCCCTCAGCCTTCATGCAATTGATTCCTACAGCCATATAGCCTTGATTCGTATAGGTAATGAGTCCATTCGGAGAGGGGCATCTGGCAACCCACTGGCCGTTTGCCTCCTGTTTTTCCATGGACACTAACGACCAAGTCCCCACAAGGGATTCATTGCCTGCACGACAAGGGGTGATTGAGGCGATAGAAATAGTAACAAGAAAAAGAATCTTCATAGGGATAAGGATACCAGCATGTGGACAAAACGCCAGATGTCGAGTTTTTGACCAATGTTTTCTGCTTTCACCGTAAAGCTACTTGCGTCGCTTTATAGTTCGAGCAGACTGGTCAGCTGCGTACCACGAAAGCCCGCATTAATAAACACAGAATATTTAACAGCATGTTGAAAAAGGCAAATCTGCAACGTCTTTTATTTTGAAAGCTCGATTACTTAGAAGTATCCGAGCTTTTAAAGCCATCATGCCAAGATTTAAGCATGTAATGCGCACAAGCTCCGCGAATTAAGATCTCATTTTAAAGATAACGATCTATTAACACTGCCGAACGCCAACCATTTTCTTGCTCCAATAATTTTAAGCCCTCCGAATCGATAAAAAAGGTACTAGAATCTCCGCAAGAAATAGCTTTGGGCTGATATGCGTTTGCGACTTTAGTGACGCTCCAAGGTCCACCGCGTGTGCCACCTGGGAGCCAAGTAGACATGCAGTACAAACTTTCAGAGTCCATAAAACAAGCCATGTTTCCACTTAGACATAATGATTTTACTTGGGTCGCTTGAAAATCGACTGTAATTCGACTGGTCTCCGATAAAAGGCCAGTCTTGCAAATCACCCGATTATTGACCACCTCGCAGGTTTGATCGCCGTTCGGAGAAAATGCCCTATTTGAAACTCCATTTCCTCGAATGAGGTTTGGTTTTTGTGATTCTTCGACAGTATCTTCTACAGGTAAGAAAAAAGCTGGAAAATGGTTATTTTCGGGTCTTTCACGGATAATATAATTATTTTGATAAGAATATATCTTTCCGCCTCGTTTAATGAAGGGTGTGCGATTCAAGGAATTATTTCCAAAAAGTTCTGTATCATGTGTAAAAGTATGGAGGGGGGCTGTATCCAGCGCCATGTTTTCCGCAAAGAGTGTGTTTGCAATCTTCACTTTCTCAAGCGCTTCATGGCAGGGGAGTAATTCTTTAACAAAGTTCTGCCAAGCCCGTCGTTTTATAAAAAAAATAGGTTTAGATCCGCCGTTTTCGCCAGCAGCGAGTATACCAGCGTGGTCTGTTCTCAAGTAGACTTCAAAGTTATGCTCACCATTATCCACATGAGCCGCAAAATCTACCGAAATTTCGATACTAAACGGAGTGTGTATTTCTGAATTTTCTTCGAATGAATAACCATTTTTCTTTAAAGCTCTTGCAACAAAACTGGGAATATTGGCAGGTTTGCCATCATTATAACTGAAATGAGTCACTGAATACTTGCATGCAGTCTCTTCTGCAGAAACATTCCCTAGCGTCATCAAGATTGCGAAAATTGCGTAAACTTTCATAAGGGAACCTTCACTTCTTATATTAAATAAATGATTAGTTTCCTAACCAAGTTTCGAAGTCCTTTGTTTTGTCAAGCACCACTGGACTCCACTAGTCGCGCTTTAAACAAATGTTTGAATTCTAACTTCCGCACCAAAACCTTTAGCAAAAGAAGTTAAAACTATCGTCACTTTATACAATATTAGTGTAATTAAATCAAGGTTGTTCGGCCTTCGAAGAGAGCCTAAATTACCCATGGCGCACAGATAAGCTATTCCACTAAAACGACTGCTTTCGGCCACCTCAATTTTGCAGTTTGAGACATTACTTAAATTATTTCAGTAGGTTGCACCTAAAATTAGCAAGTAACCGAAAACGGCCAGCAGTGACCACTTCCGGCCATTTTGTATACAACAAGCCCATTCTAAGTGCTTAAAGTTGATTCAGTTTTTGAAAACTCCTGTTTAATAAAAACTTGGCAAGGCCTTGCACTACCTAAAGTAGGAGCAAAAAATATGAAACCACCCTTACCATACGATCGCGGGAAACAAATACTAAAACTGCTGGCACTCCACGAGCCTTTATCGGTGCGTGGCTTAAGCCAAATGCTATCACCGAAGATTGAACCACGGCGACTGAGGGATGCGCTCTCGCGGCTTTACGCAAGGAACCTCATCACTAAAAGAAATGACCGAGTCTTTGGCGGTTCCGGCACTTTCTATCAAATCAGCCGCGAGCAAAAAGCGAGAGAAAGAATTTCAGAATTAACAGGCTTGGACTCACAAGTTTTGGATCGCAACCACCCGAGGCACACCGAACTTCTGCATTGGGAATTGTGCTCGGTGTTTGCGGAGAAGCTTGCAAACATTTTCCCAGAGGCAAAAATACTGCGCGAACACGAATTTAAAACACAAGCAACAGTCGCCGATTACTTTGCGAGCAAAGAAGGAACGCCCCCTGAAGTGCGGCCCGACCTCATCATTGCAGTCGAAATCGAGCGCACCTTAAAGAATGACGAAAGAATTAGAAGAAAACTAAAAATCTATGCTCATGAATCGCCGCTCGACGGAGTGATTTATATTTGTGATCTGCCAGAAGTGGCGCGGAAGGTTGAACTCATTTATCGGTCAAAGAATTTAAACAAAACTTTACGAATAGGTCATTATGGAAATCTATTTCTCATGTTTTTAGATCAAGATGCCATACACAACGAAGAAAAATTCCGCCTCATTAACTCAGACTGTAAAACGGTATCCATTGAAACGTGGATCAGCTTTTTAAGAAATACCTCGATGAATTTTAGGCGAAACAAAGAACTTCAAGATTAAGCCTCGGGCGGCTGAATGTTTTTGCTAGTGCAAAAGCATACTCAATCATCTTTTCTCTAAGTGGAATCAATAGTTACTTCACTTAGAAATGAAAACGAGGAACCACGCCCCGCTCCTGACTCCACCCACCCTACAT
>CAIMNF010000079.1 GCA_903842755.1 Oligoflexia bacterium | reverse complement strand
AGCCTGCGTTCTATTAAGTAGTTGTTATTTTTATTGTTCTCATTAATTTTACGATAAATTGTGTTTCTTTCAGGTTGGATTTGGATGATCTTCCCACCAAGATCTCAGGGGATGTCAAATTTCCGAGAAAAAGATATCAACGCAGAGGTAAAATCGGCCAAGAACAGCTAGCTGCTCTACGCGAAAAACGGAAAGAGGTACAGAAAGTCGCTGACGTAGCTCGCTTCATTAATGCCCCTTTGCGAGCCCCTAGGTGAGTCTGTGCGCCTATGTGAATTGCTCTTATTTGATTAATTTAGGGCCATGACGATAAGATCAGTTCACTACAGAAGTGGCGAGGCTGCTATCGATCCCGCTGGGCTCAAGGCTGAACAGAAAATGTTCACAATCGGAGAAAAAGTTTACACTGTAACTCCTGCTGTCAAAGCTGACCGCGTCGGCTGTCCCTGCATCGTTAGTGGGAAGCATTGCACTACAACCTTTGTCAATAAGCATCGAAAGACAACAAAGGACCATGTCGTTGGCCACTTCACAACCGCTGGATCGAGTCTTGGTGAAATTTTTCACGAAAAATGGATCCGAGAAAGCAAACAGGTATATATATAGTAAATATGCTGCTTTCCTGGTGTCTTTTAACAAATTGTGAATAGATATATTTCAAAATCAGTGATTTTTTAATTTTGATTCATAAATTCGCTTTTTTTAGTTTCCCTACACCTCAAGTGCAAGACCCGTCCTTTCAAGAACCTAAAGTTACGTATCTCCCAAAAGAGCAAGCTTCTGTTCCTCAGGAAGAGTTAACTGCGGCGCTTCAGGAAGGCAACGCGCTGTTACAGCAGTCTTTCACGCTGTTGAAAGCGAAGTTTGAAGTCTTGTGTGAAAATCTGGGAAACCATGGTCCATTCATCGGCGCTGGTGCAAGCACAGTGAAGGAGCAGTCTGTGTTCATTGGTGGCTCTATGCCATTATTTGTGTTTACGGAGATTTTGTGCGCAGCACAGCAAAATAAGTTCGTTGCTGCTAATCACCCACTCCTAAAAGTTGCACCACGCGATATGGATGCATACACTGGTAGTCCTGGAGATGATTTCACCATGTTCAGGGAGAAGCAGAAACGTGCGAAGATAGACAACAACCCCTACGAAGTCAACTTTGTTACTGGTTCTGGTGTAAGCGTATCTTCGCTACTCAAGAATGCCGACTGGAACATTGTTGGCATGGTTGTTTGCTTGAGACGGACTCTTCCGGGCCCTTGGCAGCTGAGATCTGAAGCTGACATTGGGATCGCTCCTCTTACGTGGCACTTTCTCCTCAAGGATCAGAGCACTTTACGAGCTCTTCCTGGAGCGAAGGAAAAATGGGCATCGTCGTTAGTCCGAGGTGTCTACAAAGCGTTCACACTCAAGTTGGACCTAGAGATTCCTCGTGCTTGTGGTTCCCTTGTACTTGGCGGTGAAATTTTCCAAAGCCACATCGATAAGGTTACGTGCTTGTTGCTACCTTTGTTACGATAATTTTAAGTTTTATTGAATCAACACTTTATATACTTTTTTTTTTCTAGATTGAAGAGGTGCAGCGCGTCTGGACCGAGCCCACCTGCCCATTCAGTCCGTTTTCCCTCGCCAAAAATTCTACGGACGGCGTACAATATGGAAGAAAATATTTGGTTAAAGGTCGCAGACACTTTGGTGGCTGGCGTTTCATACCAAAGCAAGTTTACCGCTCTTCTTTGAAATTGTCCACTCTATACAGTAATGATGATGCGAGTGGTTCTGATGCCTCTGCCTCCTCTTCTTCTTCACCGGCAGCCTCACCTGTCACTGACTCTACCCCTGTCTCAAGGAAGAACGGTAAAAAGCGAAAGGAAAATGGTAAATCTTCATCTTCCAGTCGTGAAGGCCGGGCTCGCGCTAAGACTGCAAAATTGTTTCAATAAAACATAATTTTTTGAAAAAAAATTCAATAGAAATAACAATTTAAGTCTAAAGTGGTTTGGTCAGGGTAGTTTTTAAAAAAATTGGTATAGGT
>CAIMNF010000078.1 GCA_903842755.1 Oligoflexia bacterium | reverse complement strand
TAGTCACTTTCAAAATAAAAAGGTGAAACGAGCCATGAAAATCTTTCGTCTCAAATTGTGACTTATTGTATTCGTTTTTGAGATCGTCCTCGGACACGGCAGCCTTACTGCGAATTTCTCGGTCGAGCAACTGACGTTTCGCAATCGAGAGCTTCATTAATTTAAAGTAATCTTCAAAGCTAAAGCCCTCACCTCTCAGCGCAGCTTTTAATCCATCGCGATCAATTTTTAAGTTGCCTTGAATGCCAGTGATTTCTTGTTCTACTTCGCTATCATTCACGGGATACTTTTGTGCGATCAGTTCTTCGTTAATCAAGAACTGTGTAATTTCGTCGTTCGAATAAGAACTCTTTTTTGACATTGGATTTGCGGAAAAAAGCGGATCGATCTTTGCGCGCAATCCCACCAACGTTCTAAATTGATCAAGGTCGGATTTGTAAATAGCCTTTTTGTTCACAACGGCCTCGAGGCGATCAACGACTTCGGGGGTTTTCGTTTCGGCCAAAGCCCTAGACCAAAAGCCAGGATTCAATAAAAGGCCGCCTATTAAGAAATTCAACGCTACAATAGTTTTAGGTGTCATGAGCTAAAAGATTTCTCACACCGGAGAGGGAATGCCAAGACTCTTTTAAAGTGACTTGCTAATTGAAACGGTTGCTTTTTGTTGCAATCCGCTCAGATAACGATCAATAATGGCCGCGCGCTTTTCCTCAGCCAAGAGGCGTCTAACGTGGGAACGGTCCACTTCCATCCACGAGTGTTTCGCCGTGAGCCGAATCAGGGCAATGCCGACCGAGGTACGAACGGGGTCAGAAATTTCTCCGGGCTTGTTCAGTCGTACGGCGGCGCGATAATAGAGCGGGTCTAAGCGATCGCGCATTCGGTAGTCCATGTCTCCCCCCATCATTCCGCTTGGGTCTTCGGAGTTTTGGAGGGCTGCTTCGCCAAAAGATAACTTTCCTGCTTTAATATCGGCCTTAAGACGCGCGAGCCGATCCGACGCGCTTTTTTCGTCTTCCGGCGAGGCCCCTCGCGGTAAGGCCACTAGAATTTGGCTTGTTCGAATCTCTGGGTTTTTTTCGTACCAGCTCTTGGTTTCTGATTCATTCAGTTTGATCGCCTCTAAATCGGAATTTAATTTTTTCTCGATCAGAGCATAAAAAAGAACAGTATCGATTCGTTCCTGTGTTGCAGGGTCCAAGTCAAGTTTAAGCCTACGGGCTTCTTGAACCGCGGTAATTCGCTTGATCAGGTCATCGAGCGCAAACTTTTTGGTCACCGCTTCCGTAGAAGGCTGTTTGATCAGTTCGGAATAGTGGGCTTCGACTTGTCCGAGGGTGATGACTTGATTGTTGATTCGCGCGACTTCCATATTGGGCATATTAGCCGTATTGGGTTGAGCTCGGCTGGGCGAAGAAATGAGTAAAAAACAAATCAATGGAGCTACGTTCAATGAAGCAGCAGTTCGCGAGAGGAGGTTCTGATTGGTCTTGTTTTTATCCATATCAAAAGTTTATCAGTGGGAGTTGGTGATATCAAATGCTTTAGGTGCAATCTTGATCAATAATTTCTCTATTTCAAAAGAATGTTCTTTAACGCTGACGAAAGGCAACGCCAGAATAATTTTTGACTCCGGAGTGAGAGAAACCCGAGGGTCCCTTTTGCTTTTTGGTCCCGAAACAACCAGCATCACTTGATGAAGATCAATGAGCGACGTTTTCCTGACGGTGAATACCGTCTTCGTCTCGCCAATGACAATGCTTTCGATTCCCGCTTTTTTTAGCGTATTTTTCAATCGGATCAACCAAAATAAGTTTTCAGTCTCTGGCGGTAAATTTCCAAAGCGATCGGTAAACTCATTCTGTAGGTCGTCGATTTGAGCCTCGGTTTGGGTGCGAGAAAGTTTTCGATAAAGCGACAGTCGCATTTGAGCATCAGGGACTAAGGTCGAAGGAATTTCACACACCACAGGAATTTGAATTTCGGGTTCGAAGTGCCTCTCTTCCGCAGGAGCTCCACCTTGATTTCGGAGTTCACGAATGGAGTCTTCTAAAAGTTCTGTAAAAAGGTCAAGACCCACACTTGCGATATGACCCGATTGTTCTGGACCAAGGAGATTTCCTCCGCCTCTGATCTCCAGGTCTTCTGACGCAATCTGAAAGCCACTGCCTAATTCGACAAACTTTTGAAGTGCTTCCAATCTTAGACGGGCATCTTGCTTCAGAATTTCAGTATCGTGGACCATCAAGTACGCAAATGCCTTTCGGTGCGATCGCCCTACTCTGCCCCGAATCTGATAAAGCTGGGCCAAGCCTAACTGGTCGGCGCGCTCAATAATAATGGTGCCTGCATTTGGAATGTCGATCCCTGATTCAATGATCGTCGTACTCACGAGCACTTGTGCCTGTCCTTGATAAAACGCAAGCATTCTGCTCTCAATCTCATCCTCGGTCATTTGACCGTGAGCGGTTAAGATCGCCGCTTGGGGGACTAACCGTTTGAGTTCCCGCGCCTGGTGCTCAATGCTGCTGACGCGATTGTGAAGGTAAAAGACTTGCCCCCCACGGCTAAGTTCCGTTTCGATCGCCGATTTAATCAGCTCAAGCGATTGGCTTGAAATAAAGGTCTTAATGGGTTGGCGATTAGTTGGAGGAGTGCGAATCAGGCTAATGTCTTTAATCCCAGAGATGGCCATATTTAAGGTTCTGGGTATGGGGGTCGCAGTCAACGTCAGCGTATGGGTATTGGCCTGAATTTCCTTAATCTTTTCTTTATGGTCTACCCCAAAGCGGTGCTCCTCATCGACAATGAGGAGTCCTAGCTTTGCAAAATGAATATCTTTGGACAAGAGGCGATGCGTGCCAATGAGAATATCCACCTTGCCTTGCCTCAAATCTTCAAGAATCTGCTTTTGTTCTTTCTTTGTTTTAAATCTGGAAAGCGATTCAATGACAATGGGAAAGCTTTTCATTCGGCGCTTAAAGGTTTGCTCATGCTGGAACGCAAGCAAAGTGGTGGGCACAAGAACGGCGACCTGAAACCCGTTTTGAACGGCTTGAAAAGCCGCACGCATGGCAACCTCGGTCTTTCCAAAACCCACATCTCCACAAACTAACCGATCCAGCAACTTCCCCGTTTCGAGGTCTTGTAAAACATCTTCGGTTGCGTTCATTTGGCCTTCGGTTTCTGTAAAGTCAAACTCCTCACAAAAGCGGTCATAGCTTTCGTCGCGCTCAGAAAAAACGGGGCCACGAGTGACCGCGCGCTTTGCATAAATTTCAAGCAAATTAACCGCAAGCTTTCTTGCAGATTCTTTTGCCTTCTGTTTTGCCTTTTCAAATTGCTGCGTGCCGAGGCGATCGAGTACCGGGTTGGCATGGGCCCCCACATGCTTTTGAATGACATTTAGCCGGTATACAGGCAAATAAAGGCGATCCCCTTGTGCATATTCTAAAATTAAATATTCGCCCCGACTGGAACCTTGAGTAGAGAGTTCTTGGAGACCCAAATACTTTCCAACTCCGTGGAGGGTATGGACGACCGAGTCCCCTACTTTCAATTCCTGAAGACTTTGAAAATCCCCAGCCGAGAGGGGATTTTTTGCGCTGCGCTTTGCCGTTTTGCTTGCGCGTGATGGATTGGGCGAACCCCCTAAAAGCTTCGTATCGGACAAAAGGACGGTCTTGTCGATGAGGAGAAGCGAAGACTCTTGAATGGGGTGCGAGATCAGCTTGATTGCAGGATGATTGCTCCATTCATTTAAGAAAAACTTAAGGCGCTCTTGCTGAGAAATACTTTTTGATCCGATCTGGACCTCAAAGCCATCTTCTACCCACTCCGCGATCGAGGAGAGGCTGATTTTCTGCTCGTCGATCCGATCAAAGGCCACCTCTAAGGCGCGCTCAGGCTCGAGTGGACTTGCTCTTGCGCAAAGGGCTGCGTCTTCGCGTGTTTTTTCCCAAAGAGCCAAGGGTTCGGGGTAAAGGGCCGTTTCAGGAGGGGCGATCCAGTGCGTTTTTTCGTAACGGGATTCCTCTTGCTTGAAGAAATTGAGGGTCTCCTTTAGTTTGATTTCGAGTTGCTCAGGTTCGATCAGGGCCACTAAGCTTTCGGCGGGAAGGTATTCCTCCAAGCGCCCCACGCGCGAATAAATAAAGGGGAGCCAAGTCCTAAAATTTTCGGGAAGAAAGCCCTGTCTGATATTTTCAAAAATGGGATCACGGATTTTTCGAGAAACATGGTGTTGATCGCAAAACTCTTTTACCCTCTCTAAAAGCGGGTAGACTTCGTCCCACGGAAACAAAGCCTCTTCTGCGGGAAAAATCTCAATTTCGTTCATTTCTAAAGGGAAAGTCCGCTGGGACTCCACCGAAAAATTACGAATTTTTTCAATTTCAGTGTCGAAAAGCTCAATGCGATAGGGGCTGTTTGCCGCAGGACAATAGACATCGATAATTTCGCCTCGAAATGAAAACTGACCGGGTTCTTCCACGGGGTCCGCTTTTTGATATCCCATGGCTTTGAGTTGCTGTAAAAAGTGGTCTCGCGAACTTAAGGCCTCGCCCTTTTTTAAGGGAAGGATGTTTTTTAAAAATACCTCCTTAGGCAGCGTCGGTTGTATCCACGATTCGGCCGTAGCAAAAATCGTTGTATTTCTAAAACGCTGAAGCGAGGCTAAGGTTTTGATGCGCTCAATTCGCTGAGTTAGGGACGATGCAATAGGTGAAGATGCCGAGTGTTCCCACGACGGCCATTTGCACAGCGAGGGGCCTTGGTGTGGTTCAATTGCCGTAGAAAATGAAGAATTCTCAAGAAGAGGTAAGTTTTGGATCGCTTGCGCATAGTGGAACGCGTCCTCAAGCGCATCTCCGTTTGGAAAGAGGATGACCAGTGGGCTAGCTCGGTGCATTGAAATTTTAGCAAGTAACGCGTTTAGAATAGTGAACGAATTAAGTTTGAGCTCCGTCTTTGATTTTAGATTTATAAATTCAGAAATGTGAACTGCAGGCATTGACTCACCCTTTCACTTTCAAGTAGCCTTGGGATAAGAATGGATTCTAATTCAAATAGTTACCTTATACTAGTGGCGACCGTTGTCCTATTATCAATTGTTTTTGCCGTTTTTAGTGGGATCAAACGAAAAACCAAGATGGAAAAGCAGCTGGGGACTAAAATTCAACCTTTTGAGCTGAAGACCACCCACCTTTCGCAACTATTAACTTACCTTTGGTTTCCCTTGCTGATCAATGTCCCTCTCCTGATTTTTAAAAAAATTCATCCGCCTTCTTATTTTATTGTGCTTTTGGTATTGATGGTCGTATTTATGGCGTGGTTCATCTCCGCTCATCATGCCATCGAGAGAGAAAATGAAGACGAATAGCCACCCCACTTTTCGCTATGTCAGTGTCGGGTACTCGTGTTGTGGCGACGACTTTCTACAGACGATGTCCAGTCGATACGACCTTGAGCGCTTGGGATGTGTCGAAGCACCGCAACCCCAGTTTGCAAATTTGTTAATCATTCAAGGGACCTTGAATGCGAAACTCATCACAGAAGTCAATTCACTTTACGAAAAGATGTTAACTCCCAAGTACATCATGGCGCTTGGAACGTGCTCCTGTGGAGGAGGCCTGTTCCCGCTCTCCCCTCAACACCTTCCGCCCGTTGAGGTCTGGGTCACCGGTTGCCCCCCGAGGCCCGAGGCGATCATGAATGGGGTAATTGCATTGCATGAAAAAGTATCGGGAAGCCGCGAAAAGTCTAAGAGTTCTGGAATGAAGAGTGGGGCTCAGCCATGATTCAAAAAAACATTGAGCTTGGACCTATTCATGAATTTTTGCCTGGTGCCATGAAAATTGGTTTAGGTTTATCCGGCGACGAAATCGTTTCTGTGGATACTGAATTTGGATATCTTGCTAAAAATTTGATTCCAGGATCGATCGGTACTTCGATCTTTGCGCGGACGTTGCGCCTTAGCCGCTTGGAACCGGAAAGCGCCTTAATTATCGATCAAATGCTGTGCGGTTGTATTGAAGAAGCCATGGAATTTGAGGTCAACCCCAGGGCAGAGTGGGTTCGCTTAGTTGCTAAAGAAATGTGCGACTTGATTGGAATTTTGAAATATTTAGCGCTGATGTCGAAACGAATGAAGTTGGCCTCGCTGATGCAAGTGCTCCTTCGCCATCGTGAAGATTTGGTCGATCTTTTAGAACTCTTAACCGGCTCCCGTTTTGGCTATGATTACATTATCCCCGGAGGAGTTAGATTTGACCTTTCTCATGGTCTCGCAGATCGACTGGATCGGTGGATTCATAATTACCTAGCAGATTTCGATCGAATTGAATCTTTGTTCTACTGGGTAGGCTATCATCGAAATTTTTTGAGTCATTTGGGCTCCGTTGCAGACCGAGGTGACCTGGGGTTTGTCTCTCGCGCAAATAAAGACCATACGCGCTTGGGACCTGTCAGCAACGTCCGTTCCCGCCTAGACTTCGGTCTTTCTGCAAGCGTGTCGGTAGGAAGACGGCTTTTAGAATTATTAAATGCAATCCCCGAGGGGCGCTATCATGACCCCGTGGATCGCGTGTTGAGAAAAACACAATTAAGAACGGAAATGGAAACACAAAGGGGAGTTTGGCAATTTTATTTTGAGTTTGAGTCTAACTGGTCTATCCAAAAAATCGAAGTCAACAGTCCTTCGGACCAATCGATCAAGGCCTTACCTGAGGCGTTGATGAATGAAAACATCGATGACCTCCCCTTGATCATGCAAAGCTTAAATTTTATCGTGGCGGAGATCGACAAATGATCTTAGAGCATCTTTTTTGCGTTTTGATGACTTTATTCCCATTCTCTTTTATTGCCTATCTTTTGAGTGAGCGAAGCTTGGCCATTCATCAATCTCGCGTTGGGCTTGGGCAAAGTTTACTGGGGTTTTGCAAGCAAGGCTGTATTAACTTGTTCGATCTTTTTCAAAATCGTTCGAATCCGATCGCGCTCTTTCTTTTTTGTGTTCAATTTTCTTTTTTGGGATTAGTGCCTTTCGCAAAATCGACAGAAATGGACTATCCTCTTACCGGAGGTTTTTATATTTGCCTCATTGTGACTTTGATTTCGAGCGTTTTGGCTTCTTTTCAAGCCAGTTATTCTGAAAAAGATCAGGTCCAGGCCCGGATCCAAAAAAGTCACCGTTTAACCTATTTGAGTATAGGAACGGTCCTGGCCTTTATTTGTGTACTTTCTTGTTTCTCGATCGCCGGCAGCTGGAGTTTGTCGGAGGTGGGCACTTTGCAGCAGGAGGGCTTTTTTCATTGGGGAATTTTTTGGAGCCCTGTTCAAATCGTCTTTTTCATTTTGTTTCAAATTTCAGGGATGATCCTGTTTGAAGAACATCCTTTTGAGTCGGGTTTTTTAAATGACGAGGTTTCTTATACCTTAATCCATTCAAAATGGATTGCATCCGCACGCTTTTACTGTTGGTCCATGGTTTCCGTGATCTTGTTTTTTGGCGGCGATTCGTTTTTAATAGGCGACGGGGGCGGAATTGGATTTTTAGTCCTGCAAATTAAGGCGGGCCTGGTGTATGCAATTTTTCGGCTCATTGGCTTTTACTTGCCGAAACATTCCGTTGCCGAAGGAGCGAAAGTCCTGTTCCTTTTTTTAATCCCACTTTCATTGGCGGCCTTAGTCTTTGTTCTTCTTTTTAATGCAATCCCCTTTTTAGGAGAGTCGAGTGTTTAAGCATATTTTTAATCATTTTTTTAATCGAGAAGACATTCGCAGAATTGATACCGAGTTTTATCCCGACCCTGTTTCGTCCAGAAGTAAAGATGACTTTCCGGCTAGGGCGAGAGGATTAATATTTAATGAGATTGAAAAGTGTACGGGATGTGGTGATTGCATTAAGGTCTGCCCTACAGCCTGTATCTTACTCGAGGCGGAGCCGATTCAGCAGTCGAAAAAAATGAGAGTGAATGTTTTTGATATTGATTTCGCAAATTGTATCTTTTGTGGTCGTTGCGTAGAGGTTTGTGATCCCCAGTCCTTGATTCAAACAAAAGAGATCCAGCCCGCCGTATTCGAAGCAAAAGATTTGATGATGGGTTTTGGGCGAGGTAAGTTGGAATGATGTGGATTAATGGGCTTCTCGCTTTAGGGTTTTTTGGAGTTCTCTTCCTAAGGTCGCCTGTTTGGAGTTGGTGCTTCGAGTTACTGATTCTTTTGGCAACCGTTTTAGTTTTTTGGCAGGTAAGCATTTACCTTGCTGTTTGTGTTCTTACTTTTCACGGATTATATTTAGTGCAGCTTTTTAAAACGATGAATCTTTTGGGAACGACGAGTGAACGAGTGAGCACTCGATCCTGGGTACAAGGTTTGATGATTGTTCTTGTGTTAAGTGGAGCCCTTGGCGTGGCTGTTTTTATGTTGGGGATGCCGTCGCTAAAAGTGCTTAGCCCACTCACTCCGACCGATCTTGTCGAGGTGGCTAATGGCGAAGCTTTTCCACTGCTGCTGAGCGTATGTTTGCTGGCATCCCTCTTGATCTTTGGGTTGGTCACAGAAAGAAGGCGCCGATGATTTCTTTAGTTTTGGGCGTAGTCATCGTCTTCCTATCACTATTTCGAGCGGTTATTTCGAAGAGCGGGTTAGTATGGGCGCGGGAATTTCAGCGATTGTACTTAGGGCTACTCGTTATGGGAATGATGATTTTACCGCACTGGGAAATTTATTCGGTGATTTTAGACGCAACGGGCATTTTGGTCGGTCTACATTTGCTCCGAGCGGATGTTCAGGCGCAGGGTGAGGCGAATGAATAAGGTCTTACTTGCAATCAAGGGTATTGTCCTGATCGGAATCGCGTTTTATTCCGGACGAGTATCGCAGGGGACTACTTTTTTGGGTTTGCCGATACAATGCGGTGTTGATCGGGATTCCTTGTTTGTATTGTTTTGTGGTCTGTTCGGTATAGTTACGGCGATTCGCCCTATTCCAATGACGGCACTATTGCTTGGAAGTTTTTTTTCAGGGCCGCTAATTACCTGCGGCGTTGCTGGGATGATTGTTTACGAGCGCTATCAAAGAAATGATTATGACTGGTTTTCATTTAAAGATTATTTTTTCCTGATGCTTCTTGCTGCCTCGTGTGGTTTGCCGGAACCGATCCGGTCATTGGTAACTTTGGTGGGGGCTCTAGGGGTCAGCTTGGACTTCGGAAAGGGCTCTTTTTTTCTGATGCCTGTCGTTTTATTCACTCATACCACTCTTGGGGGTGAAGTCGCGCCTGAGTGGGTTTGTGGGATTGCTTTGATCTTTTTTTTGGCGCATCTCTTCTGGGTTGGAATCAATGGGCACGCAAAAGCAAGGGCGTTGTGGATCAATAGCCAAGCAATTTATTTACTAAGCTTCGCTTTTATTTTTAGAGATCATGAGTTCGTTCCCATTTTGGTAATGACCGTGATTTTAAATGAGCTTCTTGCAGGGTGCATTTGGAATGGGCGACCGCGGAGCTTGTGGGTCGCGGGCCTGATCTCCGTTTTGCTCGCCGGACTCCCCTTTTTTGTAGGGAATGCGACGAGTGCCGTGTTGATCCAAAGTAATTTGATTTGGGCGATCGCGTTGTTTTCTTGGATGATGACCTATTCTGCGTTGGCGTTCGTTGACGGAGAGCGGTTTTTGGGCGCAGAGCAAATGGTTGCGCCTGCTTACAAGCTACCCCTTTGGGCCGCATTTTTAGGTGCGGCTTTATCCCTTAATTGTGTGTGGTGGCGCAGTGTCTTTTCTCCACAATTTGAACTTGGAAAATGGGGAATTGGGTTCGGCCTGATGGAAGTTCTCTTTAACCGAAAGAGCGATTCGATGATGAGTTTGGATCAGAATTCTTTTTTTATTGCCCTAGGTGTTTCGGTTTTAGGAATCGTGCTCGCGGTTTTGCTTTTTAGATTTTTTCGACCCAAAGACCATTCAGAAACGATTAACGCTTGGCTTGGAAGACGTTCATCATCATTTTCGGAACCCTTACGGGAGTTAGGTCAAATGATTCAAGAGGAGCATGGCTGGCTTTCTTCGATTTATGAAATGAAGAAAGTCGGCATCGAAGATTACATACAAGCAATTTCAGTAGGATTAATTTTGATCGCCCTCATTTTAGCTTCAGTTTATTTCTTAAGAATGGGGAGTTCGGGATGAATTTTGAACCGGTGAAGTTAGTCTTTTTCGGATCTTGGTGTTGCTCACTCTTGGTCGGAGGGGTGGCTCGGCGGCGCTGGCTACTTTATATTTTGGCTCTTTTTGCGGCCGGAAGCTCTTTGTTTTTGCAATCACAGCAGCTGAAAGTATTGAGTTGGTTTTCGGAATTGTGGATTGCTTATTTGATCACCGGAACGATTGGTAAACGGAGCGCTCAGGGGTTATCACAGAAATACTTTATGGTTCAGATTTTAGGGGCTCTTCTGGCTGTGGCCGGTGTAGCTCTTGCGCCCGTAGAGCCATCCTTAATTTTCGTATTGATCGGCTGTCTACTGGTCATTCCGACTTTTGTTCATACTCTTTTATTTATTCGCTTTTATGAATCGGTCCCGCGAAAAGATTATTTAGTAGCTGTTGTTCTACCCGCGCTTGTTGGTTTAGACCTATTGCTTTCGGTAAAACCCGAAATTAAATCGGGCTATCCTTTCCTTTTTCAAGCCGTATTAATTGGGATTGGCTCAGTCGGAATGGTTTTAAATGCTCTATTTGGACTGACCAGGACCAAAACTAAATCGTTTTTGGTTTATTTTAGTCAAGCCTGGCTTAACTTAATGCTTTTGGTTGTTGCTGCCGAAGATGCAAATGTTTCCCTCGCGCTGGCTTCTGTATCGGTCTTTTTGATGAACGGTTCCCTTGTTTATTTAGAAGCTAAGCAACATCCCAAATGGATTTCAACCATTACGATCAGTTTTTTAATGGCATTTCCTTTTTTTGTCGAGTTTAACTCATTGATTTATTCGATGAGGGTTTTGTCGTCCTACTCCGTTTGGATTTTTGGATTGTTCGGAGTTTGCCTTTTGCTCCAAGCGGGAGGGATGATGAGAAGTTTGTCCCATAGTAATGCAGGGGTATCCAGAAGCCCCTGGCGTTTAATATTTTATTGTATCGTCAGTTTAATTTCAGCGGTGGCGATTCATAGTTTGGGGTTAAAAGATGTTATGGGTTAATTGGATACCGGAAATAGTGATCATGCTGCTTCTGCTGTTTACGTTATTCTTAAACAGTTTAAAAAGAATGGCTAATTCTGCCCTTATTCTGAGCTATTCATTAATTTCTATTTTGGCGGTTGGCTATTTTTGGTACCGAAGCGAGGGGAATGGAGGGGAAGCCCCATTTGCCTCAATTGTGTTGGACTCCTTGTCGTTTTATGGACGCTCGTTAGGCCTTTTTTGGTTTAGTTTTGCCGGAATTTACTTGGTGTTTCATCAAGGGCTTTCTCTTAAAAGAAAAGTTAAGTTTGTAACGCTTCTTCTCTTCTTTTTTATTTTCTTTGATGCACTTTTTCTTTCTAAAACGATTCTGATGTACTGGGTTACCTGGGTGGGTGGCTTGTTTGCGCTAGGATTTATGATTGTTTTGGAGTCGGAAGAGGGACAGATTCGTTCCGCTCTGCTTCGACAGTCTGCAGTGATGGCCATGGTCGTTGGCTTGGTTTCAATCCTATTTAATTTTTTTAGTGACAGTAAAGACTTTGCACTCATCTTAGGTTGGATTATTTCCTTCGGTTATCCAATGTCGAGTGTCCAAATTCGATCATTTCTCGCCAAATCACCTCTCGCACAGGCTTGGTTTTTCCTTTGGATTTATTTTTCGGGCGGAGTTTTTTGGATTCGCTTCGGGCTTCCATTGCTGAACGACCAAATGGATTTAATTGGATTTATGTTTTCACTCACGGCTCTTCATGCGGCACTCGTTTCTGTGCGGACTTCGAATGGGGCCGTTTGGCTCGGTTCAACGTTGTTAGCTTTGGTTCATTTGTCCTGGTTTTCACTGTTAGTGAATTTGGAGCAGGGCGTAAGTCTTTTTTACCTCATTGGGATGGGATCAGTTCCACTATTTACCTTTGCAGGTTATGCATTTCATTTGGAATCACCCTACCTAAAGAGAGCCAAAGTAGCAGTGACGTTAGGATTAATTGGATTCTTGCCCTTCGTGACGGCAAATCTATATTTTTCGCTCTTGAGTCTATTGATTGAACACAACTTTTTAATTTTCGCAGGAGTTTGTATTTTGGTTTGGTTCTTACTTTGTGTGTCCGCGACCCAACAAATCGGAACACTTATGGTGGAGAGGAAGAGTCGGGAACAAGGCCTGCCCTACGGTTCACTATTGTTGTTTATTTTTTTAGTGACGATCATTGCTATGGCGGGATTGAAACAGCCCTTATTGCAATTATTAAATCATCGCCCGAATCTATAAATATGATAACGTAGTCCCATATGGAATATCTTCCTGTACTTGTAATGATGACCGCTGGAGTCCTCATTGGCGGAGTAGTTTTATTATTGACCGCTATTTTAGGCCCTAAGTTACCTAATAAAATGAAGAACTCGCCTGCGGAGTGTGGCGTGCCGCCTGTAGATCCGGGAGCATCACAGCGGCGCATGTCCGTAAAATTTTATTTGGTCGCCATTCTTTTTTTGCTTTTTGATGTAGAGACGGTTTTCTTCTATCCGTGGGCAGTCGTTTATAAAAAATTTGTTACCGGAGATTCCGCAATTATTTTTGAAATGTTGGCCTTTGTCTTAGTGACATTGGTGGGCTATTTTTATGTCATTCGAAAGGGCGCCCTTGATTGGGAGTAATTTTTAGACGGGAAAAGATATGGCAAAAGACGGAGCACAGGATTTTTTAACGACTCGATTTGAAACGGCGATCAACTGGGCCAGAAAAAACTCCCTTTTTCCACTCCCCTTTGGAACAAGTTGTTGCGGAATCGAACTCATGTCTACTTTGGCTTCGGGC
>CAIMNF010000077.1 GCA_903842755.1 Oligoflexia bacterium | reverse complement strand
AGAGTGGGGTTGAAGCGATAAGCGGCAACACCCAATGCGAAGCCCCCGATTGCAATGAGGGCAAACCAAACGAACTTTTGCCCGCCCGCAAAGACGCCTTTCTTGCCCATCGTACGAGCTTGGGCGCCGACTTGTTCTTTGATGGTTTGGGTTAGCGTATCGAATTGCTGCGCTTGCGCGGGATTAAGGTAAATCCCTTTGGGCAATTGCTTGGCATCTCCGTTGTCCGAGATTTTTTTGAGGATCGCCTGATATTGTGCATCTAAAGTTCCTCTCTTTCCAATGGCCCGCGCAAGGGGGAATTTTCGGTTTTTACGGTAATCAATGATTTGCTCGACCGTTAGTCCGTATTGATCAAATTCTGGCTGCAAATGATAAGTCTTCACCTGCGGACTTTTTTTAAGCTCGGCCCAATCCTGCGTTAATTCGTCGTTCAGTTCGGTCGCAAAAAGATTCTTCGGAACTTGAGATACCGGAACCAAAATGTGTTGAGTTGGGTCAAGAGCCATGGCTTTCCAAATCTTATTTTGAAATTGGTCGAGCTCAGGCCAACGCGAATTTGTTTTAAATGGGGAAGTGTCATTCTGCTTCACTTTTTGATTGAGCTTATCCAGCTGGGTAACCGCGTTGCCTAAGGTGTCTTCGCTCGCGGAATTAATCATTCCGCTCAGAAGTTCGACCGCGCTCGGGTCATCTTGGCTCGCCAGCGCTTTGCTAAAACTTGCAATCATTAAAATGCTTCCAATTATGATCCATCCGTTGATCTTCATAGAAAGTTCCTCGCTCTCAACATTCATTTCGGACGTCACGAAGAATAAATAAATGGGAAATGTTTGCCTAGCGCTGGGAGGGTGTGGAAGCAATGTTTCTGATCGCAGGATGAGGGTATTTCGTCTGTAGATTCAAATAAGACACGGAAAGCTGTGTGGCAAGAATGAGGGTAAAGGTCAGAGCGTATTGTTTTAAGGGTTGAGCGAGGCTTTTTGAAGCAATATATCCTTGAGCGAGCACCATCGCTCTCTCGTCTAACGTTGGATGAATGACGCCAAAAATCACACGCGTAAAGAAACTCGGGCGCTCCGACTGCGGAATGCCACTGAGGGCAGTTATTTTTTGCAGGGCACTGACGAGGGCAGGGCCAGAGGCTCCAAGTTGAACCGCCATCAGGTCCGCTTCGAATTCATGCCGACGGGCAATCGTGCCGACAAACGGCGCTTGAATAAGTAAAAAGAGCGCAAGCTCAACCAATGCACTCATGGGCGATTTGAATAGAGTAAACGTTACGGTACCGATGATGACGATCATCAATAGTGCCAAAAGAATTCCTAGCCCGGCGGCTCCCATTCGCTTGGGCAGATGATGGAGTTTAAAATGTGCGGCCTCGTGAAGGAGGACTGCCTTCGTTTCATCAAGGCTTAAATGATCGAATAAAGAGGGAGTAATAAAAAGAGAGCGCCGAAATGGACCAAAACCAAACCTTGGCCCACATACCATTGCATTATGAAATTTTAGCTTCTGAAGGTGAATAAAGTAAAAACGCTTTAAGTCGACGTCAGCCCTAGCAAAACAATCTTGAATCAGGTTTATGGTTTCCGGATTTTGAATGGGTGTTGTTTTCCACATCACTTGAAGAATGATCGGAGTAACGTAGATCAGTGCAATCATGGCTAAGGGAATTCCAAGCCAAATGGAAAAGTGCTTTCCCACCCAAGTCGAAATTAGATAATACAGACTATAAATGAGGACTATTCCCAGAATCATCCGTGCCTGCGTCAAAAGTTTCTCGCCCTGCCTTAACTTAATTCCGCGTGCGATTCCAATTAATTTTGATCGAACTTGGTAAATCCAAATCAAACTGAGTAGCGCGGAGGATGCTAAAATTGGGGGTAACGAAAAGGCCCCTTTTGCTGCGTTCGTTTGGGTTAACGAATCCGTAACGACAAGGATCAACCCCAAATAGAATACGGTTAAAACGGCGCAAACATGATTGATCGATTGAATAGTCCGTGGAGACCGCTTTGCCCACTTTTCAAAGAAAAAGGGGGTGGTCAATATCGCGACGCTTAAAATCCAATGAATATCGATAGCCAAGAGAGTCTCCTCATGGCCGATCGGCGATTTAGGCGAAGCACCTAAGTTTTATTTATAGCCCTTCGTTATTTAAAGCGGGTGATGGGATGATGAACACGGTTTTGTGCCGAATTCTGGAATACGCTTAATGATCCGCCTAACTAAGGTTCGTTTTAAAAAGCTTAAAACTCGTTACAGTTAGGGCGGTGCCCATCAACAGGAGCACGAATAAATGAGATCCGATGACCTTCCAGTCGCCGCCCTTGAGCATGATATTTCGGAGCATCTCTAAGAAATAGGTGAGGGGGTTTAAGTACGCGACTGCTTTCATGAGTGGGGGCATGTTCTCTAAAGGGAACGTTAATCCCGATAACTGAATCGCAGGGAACAAAAATAAAAAACCGCCCATCATGGATTGTTGCTGAGTGCGGGTCAAGATGGAAATGAGGGTGCCAATGGCCACCGTCGTGCAGACAAAAATAAATGCCGAAAAAAATAAAACCAGGAGCGAACCCTTCATCGGAATACCAAATGCGAAGACTGCGACTCCTAAGATCAGCGGTACATTGCTCATGCCCAAGATAATATAAGGGAGCGTTTTACCTAAAATGAGTTCCCAGGGTTTAGTTGGGGCAGAAACGAGCATCTCAAAGGTACCGGTTTCCTTTTCTCGCGAAATCGACATGCTGGTCAGTAAAATCGTAATTAAACAAATCAGCATGCTCATCACGCCCGGGACCATAAAAATGGCCGTGCGACTGGTGGGGTTGTAAAGAATGCGCATTTCAAATTGAATGGCGCTTGAGGTGGGTAAGAGGTGAAGATCTGTTTTTAACACCTCCGCCATGATCGACTTAATGTAGCTTTCCGTGCTTTGGGCCCGCAAAACATTCGACGCATTAATCAGAAGTTGCAGTTGTCCGCTCCCCTCTCCTTGGCCGATGGATTGGGTGAGGCCTTCGGGGGGAGGGACAAGTACGGCATCTGCTTCTCCGTTTTTGATTTGCTCAAACGGGTCGGTCGTGGTCACTTGAGCGGGAACGAACCAGCCCGAAGAAAGAGCACGTTCGTAGACGTGTTGCAAAACGGTGTCATTAGGTCTTGGGTGATAGGTTAAGCGAACATTTTTTACATCGGACGAAATGGCAACGCCAAAAAGGGTCATTTGCATGACCGGGGCCACAAAGAGGAGCATCCGCATTTTTGGATCGCGGAGTGCTTGTGCAAATTCTTTTTTTACAAAGCCCAATAAAGTAGCATTGAGTCTCATGGTTCCACATCCCTTTTAAATTTTTTCGAAGCGATTACTACCATGACGGTGCAAATGAGGAGGAGTGCAAGGAAAGAGTACCGTAAGGCGTAGAGCGAGGAGCCTTTTAAAAAAGTGTCCCGACAAATCACCATAAACCATCGGGCGGGCAGCGCCGCCGTTAAGCCTCTAAAAAACAAAGGCATACTTTCGATGGCAAAGATAAAACCCGAAAGCAAAATGCTAGGAAGTAAACCAGACATCATCGCAATTTGCATGGCCACTTGTTGTTTGCGGGTGGTGACTGAAATTAAAAGTCCTTGAGCCAGATAAGTACTCAGAAAAAGAACACAACCTAAAATCAACGTAAAATGGCTCCCTAAAAACGGCACGTGAAAAAAGACCCGGGCAATGATGTACACAAAAACGACGGCACTCAGTCCGAGTCCAACGTATGGCGCCAGTTTTCCAAGGATAATTTCGATGGGCTCAACAGGAGTAGAAAGGAGCAACTCCATTGATCCGTTTTCGTATTCGCGTGCGACCGTAAGAGAGGTCAATAAAATAGACAAAATGCCGACCACCACGACCAAGAGTCCGGGAACCACAAACCAACGGCTGTTGAGTTCCGGGTTAAAAAGAAATCGGGTTTTGACCTCAACGGGAGTTGTTATTGGAGACCCCAGGATTTTATGGGTTGCCAGATCTTGCATCGCTGTAAAGTAGCCCACGACCGATCCCACCGTCGAATTATCCGCACCATCTAAAACAAGTTGCGCTCGCGCGCCGCGATCAGACCAGAGATGGTGTTCGAACTCTGGCTCAATCATCAGAGCCGCGCGATCCGATTCGGCGTCGACTTGGTGAATGGCCGCAAACTGGGTGGGAAAAGAATCGATTAAAAAATAACCGGAACTGGCCAAGGTGTCGATCAGTTTGCGCGAGGACTGGGTTTGGTCACCATCATAGACGGCAATCTTTATATTTTGCACATTAAATTCAATCGCCAATCCAAAAATAGTCACCATCATCACTGGAAGCAAGAGGGCAAGCGCAAGCGTAAACGGGTCCCGGACCACGTGAAAGATTTCTTTTTTAGCGATGGCCTTGATGCGCGCAATTTTCATCGATTTTGTCCTTCGACAAGACGAATGAATACGTCTTCTAGTGTGGGTTGAATGATTTGGGAATCAAAGTCTTCTGAATAGCGCATTAAAAACTCATTCCAACTTTGTGCTGTCCTTGGCGAGGCGTGAAACCGTAGTCCATAGGCCTGAAAGGAATCAAAATAATCGGGAGAGCGTAAGGCTTCAATTTCCGAGTAGGGAATTTTCCGTTTGGGGGTGAGTTCGTAAAGGGGGTGTGGGAATGTGGATTCTTTAAGACCCTTTGGCGAATCAAGCGCAATCAATTCGCCGGAGCGCATGAGGGCAATGCGATCACATTGTTCGACCTCGTCCATGTAGTGTGAGGTGACAAAAATCGTTTTCCCATTTTTTGCGAGACTTTTGATCAGAGACCAAAACTTTTCTCGCGCGGCACTGGTGACTCCGGCCGTAGGCTCATCGAGAAAAATAATTTCGGGGTTATGGAGCATGGAAGCGGCAAGAGAAACTTGTTGCTTCATTCCACCGGGAAGGTCTTTGACCATCGTCGATTCAGGCTTATCAAACGTGATAAAGTCAAAAAGTTCCTTCTTTCTTTTTAAATAATAAGTGCGCTCCAGTTTTCGCAGCGAGGCGGTAAAGTTTAAATTCTCGGCGACGGTCAAATCATTGTATAAGGTAAACTTTTGCGACATATACCCTACTTTTTCCTTGATTCGATCGGCACTCTCTTCGCTCAGATACGGGATCCCTGCAACCGTGACCGTCCCACGGGTTGGAATCAGCAATCCGCAGAGGACGCGTATGGTAGTTGTTTTTCCGGCGCCATTTGCGCCCAGAAAGCCAAAAATTTCGCCAGGCGCTACCGAAAATGAAACTTGGTTAACCGCTTTAAAATTTCCAAAATCAACGCCAAGTTCAGTGACCGAAACAGCCGCGTTAAGTGTGGGTTGCATGAGGACCTTCTTTGCGTTTGGAGCGTGCGATAAAGAGAGCATCAAAATTCGGTACACCTTCAAGCTTAAGAAGTTCGCGGGGCTCGCCCTCTGCCAAGGTCCGTCCCGACTCAATGAGGTGAACTTGGGCACAGCGTTCGGCTTCGTCTAAATAGGCGGTGGCAATGATAATTAAAATTTTTTGATCGGCAAGTCGGTAAAGCAAATCCCAAAATTCCCGCCTGCTAATCGGGTCTACGCCATTGGTCGGCTCGTCTAAGAGAAGTACTCTTGGGGAGCGGAGAAGTGAGCACATGAGCCCTAGTTTTTTATACATTCCCCCCGATAAATTCCCGGCCGGCCGGTCAATAAACTTATCGAGCCGAGTAATTTTCAAAAGCTCTTCGCTTTTTTGCTGGTACTCCGCTTCGGGGATTGAATAGAGCTCCTTGAAAAACTCTAAATGCTCTCCGATCGAAAGATCTGCATATAAACTCTGTTGCTGGGGCATGTAGGCAATGCTCGGGCGAAGGTCGGTAAATGGAGTTGCTTTTCCCTCATCTTCATAAAGAATTGTGCCCGAATTTGGTTTTAAAAGTTGCAAGAGGGTTCGGAGAAGAGTGGTCTTTCCTGCGCCCTCTGGACCGATGAGTCCGTGCATGAGTCCCGCCTGAAAATTCAGAGTCACCCCATCGAGCGCCTGATTGGGGCCCAGTCGCTTTTTAAGGTCTTGGACGGCGATTCCGACTCCTTGAGGATGGGGTAGGTTTTGATGATTCATGGTTAATTTTCAGGCAGTTGAACTTCGATCGTCATTCCAGGCTTTAAAACTTCATCAGGGTTTTGGAAGCTTACTTTAATAGCGAAAACTAAGCGCGTGCGTTCTTCGCGGGTTTGAACATTTTTTGGCGTGAATTCGGCTTCATCCGAAATCTGAGTGATTTTTCCTTCAAACGCCTTCATCTTTAACTCCGGTAAAAAACCAGTGAGCGCCTGTCCAAGCTTAAGTGTGGCGACCAAGGTCTGTGGCACGTAAATGTAGGCGTACGTCTCGTCTCGAATATTTGCCAGGGTAAATAGGCGCGTTCCTGGATTCACCATTTCGCCCACTTCGTGATATTTATTCAGGACAACGCCGTTCAAAGGCGAGGCAATGTTACACCAGGCTACTTTGAGGTCGGCGTCATCCTTCCGGTGTTTCATTTGATCGAAAGTTTCGCGGGCTTGGGAGCCTTCTTTATACAACTTCGATGCCCGATTAAAATCTAGGTTTGCAATGTCGGCTGCAAGTTTATAATCCTCGCATGCAAGGGTCATGAGCAATTGTCCTTGCGTGACGTGATCGCCTTCTTTTACAGGACGGGCCGAGATGATTGAACTGACTCGGGCAGGGACGTCGACTTTCGTGGCCTCGAGTGTTCCCGCATAAAGAAACGTCTCCTTAAAAACAGTAAGTTTCAGGACGATTCCGATTGCAATCAGTCCAACAGGAATGGCTATAAATTTCTTTGGATTACGCTTAGGTTTCCCCGTCGGTGTTTCACTCATAAAAGTTCCTTTCTTGCCTCTGCTCGTTATTCTTTTAAATAAGAGACCAGCGCGGCTACATTTAATAAATTTGTTTCAATTTGAGCGGCCCCCACTTGGGCTTCGAGAAGCTTTAAGTTTGCGTCTTGAACGTCTAAATAACGAGTTTTTCCCGCTCGATAAGACTGATAAGTCAGATGTTCTACTTCGCTTGCTTCTTGGACATTCTTTTGGCTAAGGATGCTCTGCTCACCTAGGCTTTGAATGAGGTCTTGGGCTTTTCCAAGGTCTCGTTCTAGGTCGGTTTTTCTTTGGGATTGAGTAAGTTCAATTGCAAGCGCTTCTTTTTCTTTCTGTGTAGCCCGGCTGCGGCTAGCGCTGCCTTCGTAAAGGGGGAAACTTAACGTGGCCATCACCGTATTTTGAATTTCACTTTCCGGGATCACCACGTTTGGATAGATCAACTGAGATTTAGCCACCAATTGTAGCTTTGGCCAAAGTCCTGATTTTTCACTTTCT
>CAIMNF010000076.1 GCA_903842755.1 Oligoflexia bacterium | reverse complement strand
TATTTGCGATTCATCTTAAGTCGGTTTTGTTTATGCCCGTATAAAAACTTCCCTAATCTTAACGTGTTGGAGGCGTTAAATCCCAAGCGATATGCTAAATGATGAGAGGGTTTCTGGGGCTTGATAATAATCACTTTGCCATTAATTCATTGACGGACGAAGTAAAGGAACGAACCACAACGCTGTTTATAAAGTTTATTGATCCCAATAAACAACTGTTGTTGAAAGACGACGAAAAACGGGTTCACAAGCTGACCCTCGATTTATTTGATGCGATGAAGAGCGGGAATTGTGCGGCTCTTTCGGAAATCGGTCAAACTCTGACCACACGGGCCGGCGAAAACTCTGCGATCGTTTCTGAAGTTTTAGGAAAAGATTTTAAACTCAAAGAAGACGTGAAGTATCAAATGGACTCCAAAAAACGGGATTATCCAAAAGATAAAGATCAAAAACGATCGTTCCTAGAGGCGGCCATTTATACTCAGGTGGCAAGTATCATGTCAGGCGATGTCACCTTAGAAAAAGCAAAACAGCAATTACTCAAACGTTACGAGTTGTCTGTTAAACGTTCCAAAGAGATGACTCAGGGTAAAATGATTACTTTGTTTGCCGAAGCGTTTGCACATTCTTTGGACCCTCACTCGGACTATATGTCTCCGGAGCAGCTCGATGAATTTAAGATCAATATGAATCTTTCGTTAGAAGGAATCGGCGTGTCCCTCAGTTCAGATGATGGGTACACCATTGTTCAGGAAATTATCCCGGGGGGTGGGGCAGATCGGATTCATGCGCTGATGCCTAAGGATAAAATTATGGCTGTGGCCCAAGAGAAGGGCGAGCCCGTTTCCATTATGGACATGGATTTGTCCGAAGTGGTTAAGATGATTCGGGGGAAAAAAGGAACAAAAGTTACTCTAACCGTCATGCGGCAAAAGGGAAATAAGAGCGAAACTTTCAAAACAACCATTACGCGCGATAAAGTGGATATGAAAGAACAAGCCGCAAAAATGACCATTGAAAAGCGAAAAGTGAATGGCATGGATCAGAAAATAGCCGTCATTGATTTGCCCTCTTTTTACGGAGGAAGTGAAAAGAACTCGCGGGATTGTTATACCGATTTAAAAGCACTGGTTGAAAAAGCTTCTACAGAAAAGGTCGATGGCATGATCATTGATCTGTCTGCCAATGGCGGCGGTTTGCTCCAGGATGCAGTTCGCATTGCGGGCCTTTTTATTAAAACCGGGCCAGTCGTTGCTACTCAAGACGGTAAGAAGAATCGCGACATTTTATCGGATGACGATGATCGCATCGTGTACAAAGGTCCGTTGATGTTATTGACGACCCGATACAGTGCGTCCGCGTCAGAAATCTTTGCAGGGGCAATGAAAGATTACCATCGTGCCTTAATTGTGGGGGGCGATCACACCTACGGAAAGGGAAGTGTTCAAGTGCTAAATCCGCTGCCGATGGGATTAGGGGCAATGAAGCTGACCACCCAAATGTTTTATCTTCCCGGTGGAAATTCAACTCAACATGCGGGCGTTTCTGCGGATATTCCGTTGCCTTCTTATATTGATTCGGATGATTTGGGCGAACAATATATGGATTACGCCTTGCCGCCGTCGAAGACGGAGCCTTTCATTTCGATGGAGGCCGCTCAATCCAAGAATCCTAAAGAAGCATGGGTAGCGGTTAATCCCGAAGTGGTGAATCTCTTAAAAGAAAAGTCTGCAAAGCGGGTTGCTGCAAACTCAGATTTTAAAGATATTTTGAAAGAACTTGATGAGATGAAGAAAAACGAAGGCTACATTAAAGTTGCGGATATTCTTCAAAAGTCGAATAAAGATAAAGAGAAACGCAAAGATCGAAAAGAAAAGGCTTCTTCGGCTACCGGGCGTAAAGAATTGTGGCTAAAGGATGCCCATGTTCAAGAATCGATTAATATCATGCAGGATTGGATTGCGAGCCAGAAAGCAATTGCTCAGAAATAATGGGATTATTGAATGCAGCGGTGATCGTCGCGGCTTTAGGGTATTTCGTCGATATCTATGACCTTTTGCTTTTTAATATCGTTCGCGTGGATAGCCTGAAGGCGATTGGCTTTGAGGGGCGCGAATTAGTTTTCGGCGCGATTTTGCATAATATCCAAATGTCAGGGATGTTAATTGGGGGGATCGCATGGGGAGTTTTGGGGGATAAGCGGGGTCGCTTGTCGGTTTTGTTCGGCTCGATTTTTATTTATTCGGTGGCCAATTTTTTAAATGGGTGGATCAATACCTTTACCGAGTATGCGTTTTTACGGTTTTTTGCGGGGTTTGGTCTTGCCGGCGAACTTGGTGCAGGGGTTACTCTGGTGAGTGAAATACTCCCCGCAAAGAGTAGAGGGTATGGGACTATGCTCGTTGCTGCTATTGGAGTCATGGGGGCAATTGTCGGGGGTTGGGTTGCTCAGCATTACAATTGGCGGATTGCCTACGAGCTCGGCGGCGTTTTAGGGTTTGGACTTTTGCTCTTGCGAATTAGCGTTTCAGAATCCGGTGTATACAAATCCATGAACCACTCTGGGCAAGGAATTAGAAAAGGATCATTTATTCATTTGTTTAATCACCGCGAGCGCTTTAGTCGGTATGCGTACTGCATTTTGGCGGGAATCCCCATTTGGTTTACCATTGGGATTTTGGTTGCGTATGCGCCTGAGTTTGGAAAAGCGCTAAAGCTTAGTGCGCCCGTCACTACCGCTAAGGCGGTGATGGCCAGTTACACGGGCTTTGTGATCGGAAGCCTTGCGGGCGGATTTTTTAGCCAATGGATTAAAAGCCGTGTGTATGCCCTAAAATTATTTGTTATTTTAAACGCGCTGACTTCTGTTGCGTATTTGGTATTGCTGAACGAGGTCAATGCTTCCACCTTGTACGAAATGTGCGTATTGCTGGGAACGACTTCCGGGGCATGCTGGGCCATTATTATTACGCTTGCGGCCGAACAGTTTGGAACAAATTTGCGTGCCACAGTAGCCACGACCGTTCCCAACTTTATTCGGTTTTCGGTGGTTCCCATGAGCTTGGTCTTTTTGGCTCTGAAGGGGGAAATTGGGCTTATTCCGGCAGCGGTATCGATTAGTGTTGTTGTATCGGTGATTGCTTTTTTAGCCTCGGCGCAAATCAAAGAAAGTTTTGGAAAAGATTTAAATTATGTCGAAAATCTTTAAAAAAGTTCAAGTTTGGATTGCCCTTGGGCTTCCGGAAGAGCGAAAGAAAATTTTACTTTTTAAAGTTATTCCTGAACGGGGTCAAGGCTG
>CAIMNF010000075.1 GCA_903842755.1 Oligoflexia bacterium | reverse complement strand
TTGTCGCCCTCGGGAATCTTCTTTAAATATTGCTGCGGAAGGATCTCGCCCAAGTCTAAGCCCGTGAGCCGGGCTAACATTCCGACCTGAGTGTTTCCGGGCCGGGCATCGATAAAGAGTTCGCCCGAGAGTCTTCCTGCGGCTAAATCCAAATCAAATTGATGGGCAAAAATCATGTTCTGCTGAATTGAAAAAAAGCCGATAAAAGGCCCATAATTCCGCTCATCCCAGGTAATCGTCTTTAAACTCAATTGTTCTGAACTTTGGAGTAAAGGCCGCAAGCGTTCAAAGTTAACCCGTTCAAAAGGATTTTGGGTAATGAGTTCTGTGAAGACGGGCTTGCCTCCAACAAGGGAGAGCCTTTCTTCAAAAGGAATGCTCCCGGAAAGTTCTTTAAAAGAGGTTCTCCCCCGCAAAAAATTAAATTCGCCGAAGGTGATTTGGCCCTTTAGGCTAAAATCCTTCCCCCGGTACAGCGTGAGCGTATAGGGAACTTCAACCTTCCCGTTGATTTGGCTTCCGTTCACCGCCGGAAAATTGGCGGGAACGACTAAGGCTAAATTTCCAGAGGATTGAAAATCACGAGACTTTAAATTTCCACTCGACTCGGAGTGAAACGCAACGAGATTTTGATCGACCGTGATCTTCAAGGGAGCAATAGAAATTTGGCTCCCATTTTTAAGAGTGACCGCAGCACTGGCTTGAATGTTTTTTAGCGTTGCAACGGGGAGCTTTAATGCGGGATTAAATTCGATCGCTGCAACCCCGAGTTCAAGTGAATAGTTGTCCTCTTTTTTTGAAATTTGTACTTGGGTGTTTTTCAGGTTCCCGATTTTTTTTAACCGTAACTGCGGGGCATCCACGAGGAGGTTGATCGACTCTTTCGAAAAGGAGTGTTTTAATTTTACGGGTTCTTCCAAAAGTTCATGGCTCAATTGTAGGATCACGCTATCGCCCGAAATTTGCTCCGCTCGCTTTTGGACGGTTGACTTGAGCGACCATTGACCGTAAGTCGCGCTTTCTATCCCTAAATCAGCCGTCAAATCCAAATCATGCTCCGGAGTGGGTGCCACTTTTCCAGTGGAATCCATATTCACTTTAATGGCTCCAGTTTTTTGGAGGCTTTTTGCCGCTGGAAACCATTGAGCTAATGAGGGAGATAGCGCAAGGGTGGCTTTTAATCCGAAATTAGTAAATTTTTCAAGCTTCAATTGTCCTTCGAGAAGATGAATATTTTCAATTTCTAATTTGAACGTAGATTCCATTTTCTGTAAATCCAAAGAACTCAATAGATCCAGGGTGGCCCCAATCATCAGCGGCTTTGAAGCAATGCTTGGATCTTTGAATTGGAGGGCCGAGTAACCGAGCTCAATCCCGGGTTTGGAATTTATGGAACTTATTTTTAAATGCTGTTCGGGAACTTCAATGGTCTTCTTTTTTTGATCTTGAATGAGTTCCATGCGCGTCCCTAAAAGATCGACATGGGCACTCACTTCATGGTCGATGATTTTCGCGTTTGAAAAATTAAAAAGTTCGGAAGAGGTCATTCGCAGGTGAGCTTGAAGATCCCCATTCAATGACGCAAATTCCATTTTTCGTTCAGCACTCAAGTTTTGAATATTCAGAGTGCCGCGCTTCTGATCTAACTGATAGTTCCAACCTGCTTGGTCGGCGAAAATACTGGCCTCGATTTCGGAATGGGTAGTTAAGTTTAGCGCAAGCTCCGGCCTTTTTGCGCGGAGGTCTGTCCCGAAGTTGATCTTGAAACTGAGTTTGTTTTTAATGAGGGTCAATTGAGCATCAAGGCTGAATTGAGAAACGGATGTTTGCTCCATTTCTAAATTTAAATTTTTAATTTGAAATTG
>CAIMNF010000074.1 GCA_903842755.1 Oligoflexia bacterium | reverse complement strand
AATAGCCATAATACGCGTACATATCCCGCACATATTGAACCAAGCGATTATAAACAATTGCACCCTTGGTATGAAAAAACGGCGAAGCCGGCGCCTCGGGATAAAACGAAAACAAATCAAGCTCTTTGCCAAGCTTGCGATGGTCACGGCGTTTAGCCTCTTCCAGCATTTGAAAATGTTCGTGTAGCTCTTCTTTGGTTTTAAATGCGGTCCCATAAATCCGCTGAAGCTGCGGATTGGTTTCTTTTCCGCGCCAATAAGCGCCCGCCACGTGGGTTAACTTAAAGGCCTTAATTTGGCCGGCAGATTTGATGTGGGGACCGCGGCAAAGATCCACAAATTCGCCTTCTTTATAAGTGCTCACTGTTTTTGCCGCAAACTGATCCCGCAAGGTTTGAATAATTTCTACTTTAAAGGGCTGATTCATTTCGGTGAACATTGCGATGGCCTCGTCAATGCTATGCTCGCGCCGTTCAAAGGCTGCCCCTGCATTAATCACTTTGAACATGGCTTTTTCAATTTGGGCCAAGTCATCGTTTGAAAGCTTTACCGGAATATCGATGTCATAATAAAAACCATCTTCGACGGTCGGCCCTATCCCAAATTTAGCGGTAGGCCAAAGGGTACTGATCGCATGGGCCATGACGTGCGCGCAGGAATGCCTTAAGGTTTCGAGCTCATTTAAGTGATCAGGCTCGGTAATTTCGTCTAAAACAACGGAGGAAGCTAAGGGCTGGGTTGGATTTACTTGACTCATGTCAAGTAATATACGTTAATCGCACCTAAAAATGAAACATTTCTTTGACGAGTTGATTTGTAATTCATTAGCATAGAAAAATGAAATTCATTTCGTTTTTCCTGACGTCTACCGCACTTTTCTTGCCTTTTGCGCACGCTCAAATAGACCTCCACGCCCACTTAAACATGAAGCCCGGCATGGGGTGGCTCATCAAAGGAACTTTTGCAGAAGAACCGCTCGCCAAAGATTGGTCCTCCAGCCATTCCACCAAAGCAAGTTCCAAAAGTTTTACCGATGCCAAAGGCCCCCTCGCCCAAATTGTGGTGATCTCGCTTTACGGACACCCGGTGCTTTCCGTAACACAAGTTAAAAAGGCATCCATGTTTGATTCAAAATCAGTCGTCGATGAAGCACTTGATTTAGAATACGCAGAAATCATGAATTGGATCAATGCAAACCCAGAACGCATGGGCCTGGCCAGAAATGCGACCGAAGCGGCTACCCTCCTTGCAGCCCATAAAACGGCCTTTATTCTTTCTTTAGAAGGTGCTTACGGCTCATTAGAGACCGAATCCGGATTTAAGAAATGGATTGACGAGCGCGGGGTTGCCATTGTGACGCCGTTTCACTTAACCGAAGACCACTTTTCCGGAGTGGCCTTAGAGGGCGGTTTTCACGCCTTAAATTCGCCATTTGAATTTTTTGCGAGCGCTTTAATGAGCAATTTGATGTGCTTAAAAACGTGTTGCAAAGGCACGGTAGGCGTAAAGCCGGATGGAACGGAACTGATCGAAAAGCTCATCACCCGCAATGTTTGGATCGATGTCGCCCACCAAAATGAATTAGACTTAAGAAGTGTCCTTCCAACCCTTGCCGACGCAAACTTGCCGTTATTAGTAACCCACACCCAACTTCGAAAATTCTTTACTGCTGAACGCGGCCTTGGCGACGCCGAAATGGACTATATTTATAAACATGATGGTATCGTCGGATTAATTCCTACCGAATTTATGATCGACCAATGGCCGGACCCGCGATGTAAATCCGGTATGGATACGTTTCGAGAAACCGTTCGCTTTGCCAGCAAAGCCCTTGGTCCACAACGCGTTACCCTGGGGAGTGATATCAATGCCCCACTGAACGGGCTATCCCCAAGCTGTGCTCCGTCCCTCAATCCAGATCCCTTTACTGCAGACATTGCCAAAAGCGGCTTTTATACCTACTCCCAATGGTCAGAACTGGCTCATTACGTGGCTCCAGAGCCGCTAAAATTTGACGAGTGGAACCAAAAGACGGTTGGGCACTTTTTGGAGCTTTGGAAAAGGGTTAGGCCGTAGGCCTGAAATTACTCGACCTTGCGAATCAAAACTTTGGCTTTTAACAAAAGCGCGTCAGAAGTTGTTGGTCGCAATTTTTCTGGTCGCGCTCATAGGGTAAAAACATCACTTTTTCCATACGCATCAACTAGTCCTTCGTTACTGAAGTTTATGCTTTCCGCACAAACGAAATCGCCCGCCACTCGCCTTTTTCTAATTTTTCAAAAGAATAAAAATCGCCCTGTGCGTACCGCTGCAAAACCGGCTCTAAATCAGACTCAATCAGCCCCGAAAGAATGAGCTCACTTTGCGGCTTCAGGCACGCAATAATTTGAGGCGCGAATTGCAACAGAATTGGCCGTAAAATATTCGCCAGGAGAATATCCACTGCTCCCGTAAGCATTTCAGGAATTTTTTCCTGAAAAGAAATTTCGTGATTTAGGCCATTTAATTTTGCATTTTCGACCGCGTTTTCATTTGCCATCGGGTCGACCTCGACGCCGAAAACTTTGGCTCCCATTAACGCCGCTGAAATACCAAGGATTCCCGAACCACTGCCAAAATCTAAGACCGTCTTCCCTTGAAGTGTTCCGCCATACCGTTTCGCCACTTGCCTTAAAACTTTTAAACACAGTTGAGTGGTCTCATGAGTCCCGGTGCCAAAACCTGCTCCCGGATTGATGATTACAATGCCTGATTTCGGCTGAACCGCTTCCTCATGCCAAGGCGGGAGAACACGTAAGCCTTCGTCTACCTCAATTCCTTGAAACGACGCCTTCCACTGCGCATTCCAATCCTGGTCGGGCTGGAACTCAATTCGTGGCTCTATTTCTAAATGGGCTTCGAGGTGGACCTCTTGCAATATCCAACTCTTCACGGCCTCGGCCGCTTCGGAACTGGCAAAATAAACACTGATTTTGATGACTTTTTCTTGGGCCACCCAATCGCGCTCGTGCGGGGCCATCCCGGCGTCAAGTACCCAGGATTCGGTTTCATAACCGCGCTCGTGGGCTTCTTCGGCTAATAAAACGCCTTCCGTCAGTCCCATAAACTCTCCGGGCTTTAGTGCCGAATCACAATAATCATTCAGGCGTCCCAGAAACTCTTCACGCTCCTGGCGCGCACCCGAACGAAGGATTACTTCTTGCGGAAGATTTGCTTGAAGAACGAAAGTACCTTGGGTCTTGCGATTCATGATTGACCGGAGGAATCTCCGTCGGTCTTCACTAAAACCTCGTAATCAGGCACTTGGACCTCTTGAGGCTCTACATAAACCGGCTGCGCCTCGGGTTGCGGAATGGCCGCAATTCCCTGACCAGGCTGGGTTTGGGGGCGAATAATTCCGCCGCCATTTCCCGCGCCATTGCCACCGCCTGAAAAATTAGGCTGCGGACCGCGATTTCCGCCCCCATTGCCCGCATTATATTGCCCGCCCCGTTGGTTTCGATTCCGGTTTTGGCCACCATTTTGATTCTGGCCGCGATTATTCCGGTCATTTCTACCGCCACCACGTTGGTTATTATTATTTCTTTGATTTTGTTGCTGCCGATGATTTTGTCGTCCACCATTTGCCGCTGCATGACTGCTCGAACCGCCTCCGGCACCAAAGCTTGCAAGTGCCGCATCTTGAGCGGCTTGCGCCCTGAGGTAAGCCAATTGATCTTCATCTTCAACAGGATGACTGTTTGAACTGCTCGATGGCGCTGCTGCTTGAACTTGTTGCACTGGAACAGGACGTGGAATAACGGTCTGGCGCTGTACCGGAACAGGGCCTGCAGCAACCGCAGCCGATCGGGAAACAAACGGTGAGGGCTGAGGAGAGATTAACGCTTTTGCCGGCTTAGGCTGAATTTGCGGCTGATTCAAGTCATCCTGAAGATCAGCCTCTGGTGCAGCTTCTGCAGTTAAAGCAACGTCATCATGGGCGTCATGAGTGATTTCTTTTTGTCGCTGTTTGGTCTTTTCTTTCCTTTCGGTTCGCTCCCGCTCAATTCTTAACTGCCGAGCAATATCCTGGTTTTGCTTTTTCCCCTGCATTCGGTCAGTCACCACTTCAAATTGCTCGCTGTGGAAGTCCATAATCGTTTGCAAAAAAACCGTCTTATTATAGCGTCTTTCCAGCGAATCCACGATTTCTCTAAAATCAATCGCAAGAATATCAATGACTTGTTCGTGGGCAGAGACCAATATTTTTTTGGCATCCCGATCCACGCCCAGCCGTTCCATTTCCCGCAAAATTTCGTACGCTACCGTCCGAACACTTTTCGTAAAACCTTTTCCTTCGCAATGCGCGCACGGTTCACACAAAGTCCGAATGATGGTATCGCGCGTTCTTTTGCGCGTCATTTCTACTAACCCTAATTCTGAAATTTTTTGGATCGTTGGGCGCGCGCGATCTTTCTTCAAGGCCTCGTCCAACGCGCGGTAAACGCGCATCCGGTTGTCATCGCGCTCCATATCAATGAAATCCACGATAATAATGCCACCGCAGTTGCGCAGTCTCAGCTGATGTGCAATTTCTTCAGCCGCTTCAAGATTAGTTTTAAAGATCGTATCTTCCAAACTCTTCTTTCCGACGTAACGTCCCGTGTTCACATCAATCGCCACCAACGCTTCCGCTTGGTCGATCACAATCGATCCCCCACTCTTCAACCACACTTTTCTTTCTAATGAACGAAACAGCTCTGAAGAAATTCCGTACGCATCAAAAATCGGAATATCGCCTTGGTACAACTCAATAATCTCGGTCAATTGCGGCATAAATCGTTCTGCAAATTGCATCAGTTCATTATAGTGATACCGAGAATCAACGATAATTTTCGTAATGTCTTCGTTTACCCAGTCTCGAATTGCACGCAGCACGGAGTTCAAATCCTCGTAAACCACAGAAGGAGCAGAGACTTCGTCCGCGCGGGAACGAATCTCGCGCCATAATTTAGAAAGATAATCAATGTCTTGCTTGATCCAACTTTCGGGATCTTTACCGCCGCTTGCGGTTCGCACGATGAACCCCATTTTTCTAGGCCGATTGCGCTCCACAAAATTTCTTAAACTTCTCCGCTCGTCGTCGCGCTCTATTCTACGACTAACCCCAACGTGATCAATCGTCGGCATACAAACCAAATGCCGGCCTGGCAAACTTACGTGACAAGTTAAGCGCGCACCTTTGGTTGCAATCGGATCTTTCGCTACTTGCACAATCACTTCTTGGCCTTCGTGCAATAAATCAGCAATGTTGGCTTGAGCGCGAGGGCGCGAGTGCTTCGCTTTAATCCGCCTGTCCCGATTTCTACTTTCTTTAAACTCAGGCCGCGCCTGTGTATT
>CAIMNF010000073.1 GCA_903842755.1 Oligoflexia bacterium | reverse complement strand
GCCTATAGTTTTTTGTTTATTTCCAGTTGTTTTTTTTGGGTGCTGACTTTTATTAGCCCTCGGGCTGCGGAATATGCCACGCCGATGAGTGTGCTTTTGTTGGTGTTTACCGTTCATTCACTTAAGCACTGGGTGCAAAAAACAGGCGTTGTTTTGTTGTTTATTGGGTTTCCGGTTTTCTTTATGCGGGGCGAATTAATTCGTTTTTATCAGCACCCTAATCATGAAGAATCAGCTCGGGTTCGCGGAACATTAGATGCGGTAAAGGAAATTCCGCTCTTGGCAGTAGGTAAAAAAGTGTACAATACAGAATGGTACACATCACCGTATATTTTTTATCAGCGCCCGGACTTACGGTTCTTAGATATTTTGGATCCAAGCTTATTGCTCAGTTCGAATCCCACTGAATTTCATGATCGGTCTGCTTTTGCGAATGGCAATGCTCCCGATGCATTCGGCTTAGTTAACCTCGCTAATGGTTCAGATTTTGTGCTAACCCGTGACGCAAATATTGCGTCTCAGCTAGAGCGGGACCCCATGTTTGTTCGTCTCTACCCTTCGGCAAAAATGGAGCTCACGGAGACCGACCTTGCTGCAACACTTTTTGAAGTAAATAAAAAGTGGCGGAAAAACTTTGTGCTTCACTATGACCATTTGACTAATTTCAATTACGAAAAGCTTGATCCGAAAATGAAGGAGGATTATTTAAAGCTGACGCCTGCAGATTTTAAAAAAGCGCCAGCGCTTAGCGTAAATTCAGGTATTGAGTCTAAATATCAACCTGTTTATGTAAATTACATGATTGCCTTAAAGAAGCAATTGCCCGAGGTTTTAGGCAAGGAAAAGTACAATGTGCCCGTTTGTATTCTTACTGAAGCCCATGTTGAACAAGATCAGGCGGGGAAAAAGATTTTAGGGATTGGCGGTGGACGAAACATCCGGATTTGGATTAATCATCAGCCTATTTTTTCAAGCGTGGCGCCGACCGAGAAGCCTTGGCTCATTCGAAATTTGATTCAATTAAAAAAGTCCTTGCAATCACAGGACACTATCCAAATATTAACCTGTAGCGCGCTCGATAGCCCTTATTTTGGGTTAGCGCTTTCGGCCTGGAGTGAGCAGGAACTGGCCCAGATTTGTGAAGAAAAGCATTATTTAAAGTCCTTGCCGTTGCGTGATCCGACGCCGTGGCAGTTTTTGGGGGTGTCAAATGGAGAGGGGTGTTTGGGTGGGGTCAGTAAGGGGTGGTAAGTGGAGCGGTTTCTTTGCTAATCGAGCCCGGCTCAAAGGTTTTCTCGTCTAAAGTTTGAACGAAGTGAAAAGTACTCGCGTCGTCTATCGAATAAGTATGTAGTTCACGGTAGTTTCCGCCGATAGGCATAAAAATTAGCCGCTACGCTATTTTTTTGTTGTCTTGAGACAGTGTCATCAATTGGGTAGACTTATTAACACTATGTTGATTAATGCGAGAATGAAAAAAATTTTAATTTTCTTGTTTGTAATTTCGATGATGACATTATTGGCAACATTCACATTTGGAAAGTGGCCAGATTTGTTGACTGACTTTGGTCGAAGTCTATATATAGGCTGGCGACTAAGCTTAGGAGAAGTATTGTTCAAAGACGTAGATTACCAATTTGGTCCTTTGGCGATTTATTTAAATGGACTTGTTTTTAAAGTCCTTGGAGTCGCAATAAATTCAATATATTTGGTTAATTTCCTATTGATTGGTATTTTAAGCTACTTAATTTATTCGCTATTTTATACCGTTTCAAATTGGTTTGGTGCTTTATTAAGTGTAAGTGTTTTTCTCGTGGTTTTTGCATTTTCGCATTCTATACCTACGGGTAACTACAATTTTATGGCGCCCTATAAGCCAGAAGCAAATTATGGAATTCTAATCTCCTACCTTATGATTTGGAGGATGGTTAACTCTTTTGAAACGGTGTCCAGGATAAATCTTTTTTCAATTGGGTTCCTCGTTGGTTGCAACTTCTTAACGTCTGTAGAGTTAACTTTTGCCTCTTGTTCAACTTTTATTTTGTGGAGCTTATTTTATTTTTCAACTAAGAGGAGACAGAAGGTTACTCAGTCAGAGATAAAAACGGCGAGAGCATGCTTGGTTTTTGGCTTAGGGTTACCACTTACAATGTTCTTTTTGTATTTCTTACAATTTTTTAACTATGCTGATGCGGCCGCCGCTACTTTTAATGGACTGTTTTATGGAATAAAACACCCCCAATTTGTCAATAATATTTTT
>CAIMNF010000072.1 GCA_903842755.1 Oligoflexia bacterium | reverse complement strand
AGCGTTGTGTTTACTGACGCTCATCTACCACCGACGGTGCAAAATCAATAAAATAAATTTACTTTAATCTTAAATCTTGACTATTTAAGTTTTAAATTATAGCTTTTTGTTCCATGTTTTTAAGAATCGGCCTATTCCTTTGCCTTCAGACTTCGGCTTTTGCGGAAGGCTTTACCCCGGTACGGACCGAATTCGTATCCCCTTGTGTTCGGCAGTTAGATCGTGATTCCGTTCAATTTTTTCAGACTTTTAAAGCCAAAATCTTAAGCTTTGAAGCCGAAGTCAAACGAAGAGTTTTAGCGGAATTCGCAAAAGATGACCCTAAAGGCTATTTTTTGAGCCTTTCAAGCCGGACTGAACAGCGAATTCTTCAGGAAAAAACCTGCGGTATTTCTACGAAGCACCTTCGAGCCATCCTGAACGAAAACCAAATTCCCTCTCTTCAATACATTACCGTACGCCTCAAGGTTCACCACCCCGTCATGGATCATACTTTTCTCGTCGCGGAAGTAGGCAACGAATCCGTGATCGTGGATCCCACTTATAAACAATTTTTTGCGGACTTTTCTTTTGATTTGCGCTTTGGAAGTATCCCCAATTGGAATCACGAACAGCACCCCGAATTTGACCTTAAATTACTCTATCCCGCGGAAGATATTCTTGTTCTTCCTTATGCGCAATTAGACCAATTTATTGAATCATTGCTTGAAGCCAAAACGAGTTTTTTCAATGCGTACACACGTTTTGCGCCGAATGGACTTGCGCTGCCGTATTTTTATACTTACCGCGCTTCGAATGCGGAATTTCGCGCTTATATGAAAGAAGTTTGGGATTTTAAATCGCCGATTTTTGCGGTCAAAAAGTAAAAACGGTTTTCATTGAATACCGATTCTCAACAATACTTACTTGACTAATTACATAACGTTAGTGTATTGTTTCAATCATGTATTTTATATCGCGTATCTCTTTTCTAGCCTTGCCTATTTTGCTCGCCGCGTGCGGCTCCAGCAGCAATCAAAATGCTGCGTTTCAGGCGGCGGCCCTGAACAATGCAAATCTTGCGCAAGCGAATCAAGCGGCGTTAGTGAACGGGCAAATTGCAACATTGAATAATCAAACTCAACTCGCCGCTCAAAATTGTTTGAACAATGGAACCGGCACTCAACCCTGCCCTTGCCCGAATCTGCAAGCCACAATTCAGCCCGTCGTCATTCAGCCGTGTACCAGCATGAGAGTTCTGACTCCCTGCCCTTACAGCAGACCTCAACCTTGCCCCTATTCTAGTTCAAACTCCCGAAACCACAAAACCCATGAAATCGTTTATTCGAGCCTCTACACAATTCATTACACCACAGTCGGTGAAAAGGATGTGGATTACACAGCCGCGGTCAGCGGCCCGGATCAAATCACCATCCATGTAAACGAATTAGGCTATTTGAAGCCCAGTGACTTTCCCTTGCTGAAGCCACAAGATTTTGAACTCGTCATTGACGCCAAAAAACATCCGGAACTTTATGCGGAAGTGCTTCGCTTGCTCGAAGGAAATGCCCCGGTCGCCGATGGCCCTTATCTTTCGCCAAATTCAAACCACGTTGACTTTATGCCTGCGGCAGGCGCCGGAGATACCTTTCGGTACAACCAGCCCGCATTTTTAACGGCGGCAGATTCTGGAATATTTAGTGATCTTTATCGTTTTATTAAGGACAGTATTGAAAAACGTCAAAAAGAAGCGGAGCGAGAAGCGCAGAAGAATAATGTGCCACCTCCTCCAGTTAATTTACCCGCACCCGTCATCGTCCCACCCGCGAACGGAGGAGCAAAGGTCACAACTCCAAAGTCTTTAGATCAAATTAATTCAGTGATTTCAAAAAAACCGAATACGGATATTTTAAGAGAAGCAAACGACCAATCTCAAAAGCTTTCGCAGCTCAATGTGTTGCCTACTGACAATACTCAGGTTGACGAAAGTGCCGTTCAAAAGATTGCGGATTATGCGGTCACCGTGCGGAGTATTTTTTTGATTCGAATGAGGATACTTTTAAAAGCACTGGGAACGGATCACAACCTGTAGAAGTAGCCAAACTTGCCGAACTTGCTGTCGTCTTTTCCGATTACCTGCCCTATATCAAAGAGGTAGACGTCTATGGTCACGCGGACAAAGAAGGTTCCGAAGATTTTAACAAGGATCTTTCATTGAGGCGCGCAAAGCGGGTCGCGTTTGCAATGACCAGTCAATCGATTTACCAAAACATTGAAATGGATTTGGGGCTAAAGCCACTTGACATTGGGCTATTTAAAACGTGGGGCGTAGGCGAGCCGTTAGTTTCCAGCTGCGGGACGAGCGAACAATGCCCACAGGATCGCTTTGTGACCATTTATTTAACACTTGCGAATCCACTCCCCGGGATTGCAGAAACCGATCAGAACGCCCAACATACGCGGATCCTGAATGACATTTCGACTAAGGTCAATCGCTTTTGGCCGGAGCGCGAAAGCTCAATTGTGAATATGAGCGGCGGAAAGAAAACGATAAAAAAATTGGTCAGCAATGCCGGTCACAGAAAAACGGCACCTAGGCCTGTGGCCAAGAAAAACAAGAAATAGCCGAGTTTAAGCTAAACAACTGCGACGCTTCCTTACTGTTGTTTTACGTCTAAAATCCCGGGAATTTTCCAAAGTTGAAGCAGAGTGCGTGAATGGTCTTGGTTCCGACCGTGATACGAAAGTCGAATCTCCGGCTGATTCGCACTGACGCTTTCACGATAGTCTTCCAGATGCATATCGTTCGACGCAATAAGCGCTTCAATTCCATGACGAGTCAGCTCGTCGGAACGCTCGCGCAAATGAATCACGATTTTGAATAAACGTTTCCGACCCAAAAAGCGGTTCTCGAAAAACGTGGCGGTAATGAGAACCATCACGATGACGACCGAGACGCCTAGGGCAACTTCGATCTGTCCCAATCCAATCCAGACACCAATTGCAGCAACGAGCCAAATCGTCGCCGCCGTCGTCAGCCCTACCACTTGCTCTTTAGATTGCAAGATTGCTCCGCCCCCTAAAAACCCAATGCCCGAAACGATTTGCGCCGCAATTCTGGCGGGATCCCCTTGAACTCCAATTTGATCCTTGGATGACGCAATGACAATCGAAATGGCCGTATATAAAGTCGCCCCCACACAGATCAGCATGTTGGTTTTGATTCCCGCAGCCTTTTGTTTCAATTCACGTTCTAGCCCAATTAATCCGCCGCAAAATAACGCCGCCAAAAGTTTGGGCCCTAAAAACTGAATCGCTTCCGAAAGGGTCAGAACTGCCATTTGTTTTTCTACCATTGCTTGCTCCCCCGCCTGACTCTTATTAACTCAAACTTTTAGTGTTTTTCCAAGCGGCAATCAGGGGTACACTTAAGGAAACACCTTTGGAAAGGACTAACGTATGTCACTCTATAGCGGAAACTGCATTGAATTAAAGCCCATTGAAGGTACCTCTTTCGTAGAACTGTCCGTGAATCTAAAGAACGAATCGGTCAATAAGTTTAATGCCGAAACGCTAAAAGAATTGGGAGAAGCGCTCAAGCTGCTTCCCCCATCCTTAAAAGGCCTGCTGGTTTCTAGCGGTAAAGATTCTTTTTTGGCTGGAGCAGACATTACCGAATTTTTGGCCCATTTTAAACGTCCCGAGTCGGAACTCAAAACCTGGATCGGAGAAATACAAAAATTATTTTCGACGATCGAAGACCTGAACGCTCCTACCGTGTGTAACATTCAAGGATTTGCGTTAGGAGGCGGCTTTGAATTTGCGCTTTCCTGCGACTTCCGCATTGCAAGCACCGGAACAAAACTCGGTTTACCCGAAACCAAACTTGGCATTATTCCGGGTTGGGGTGGAACCGTACGCCTTCCGCGAGTGATTGGCCTAGACTCCGCATTAGAATGGATCACTTCCGGAAATCAATACGATGCCGAAACGGCTTTAAAATATGGCGCCATTCACGCCGTAGTCGCCCCGCAAGAATTACGCAATGCGGGCCTTGATTTATTAAACCGCGCAAGCAAGGGCGAAATCGAATGGCGCGCACTCAAGGAAGAAAAAAAGGCAATTCTCCCTTTGAATCCTACAGAAAGCATGATGGCTTTTTCGATCAACAAAGCGGGTGTTTTTGCTGTTGCAGGCAGCAACTATCCTGCACCTCTTAAAGCCATCGACGTCATCGAAAAAGCAGCCCACAGCACGCGCGAAACCGCCCTCCAATTTGAAGCAGAAGGTTTTGCTTCGGTAGCAAAAACCGTAGCCGCCCAAGCACTTGTCGGTACTTTTTTAGCCGACCAAGCCGTTAAGAAGAAAGCAAAAGGCACAAAGTCACTCGCCCAACCCGTTTCTCAAGCCGCCGTCTTGGGCGCGGGAATTATGGGCGGCGGGATTGCTTATCAAAGTGCAATCAGTCGTGTCCCGATGATCATGAAAGACATTAAAACCGAAGCGCTTCATCATGGACTAAAGGAAGCCGCAAGCTTGCTCGACAAACAAATTCAACGCGGGAAATCGACCCCTTTACAAATGGCCGATTCGCTCGGAAGAATTACCCCCACTTTAAAAATGGATGATCTGAAAGCGGCCCAAGTCATTATCGAAGCGGTGACCGAAAACGAAAAAGTAAAAATCAGCGTCCTTCAAGAGGTAGAAAATACGGTGACCGAAAAAACTGTCATCACTTCGAATACGTCGACGATTTCAATTACTCGTTTAGCGGAATCGCTCAAGCACCCGGAACAATTCTGCGGCATGCACTTTTTTAATCCTGTTCCGAAAATGCCCCTAGTGGAAATTATTCGTGGTGCAAAGACCAGTCCAGAAACCATTGCTACGGTGGTTCAATATGCGCTGACGTTAGGGAAAACCCCGATCGTGGTCAATGACTGTCCCGGATTTTTAGTGAACCGTGTTCTTTTTGCTTACCTTACGGCGTTTAATGGGTTAGTCGCCGAAGGCGTAGACTTCGTAAAGATCGATAAAGTAATGGAAAAATGGGGTTGGCCAATGGGCCCCTCCTATCTGTCAGACGTCGTAGGCATTGACACCGCAAACCATGCATTCGAAGTCATGGCCAAAGGATTCCCGAACCGTATTAAATTCGAAGCAGGCTCGCCCCTCACGGTGCTTTACAAAGCGACGCGCTACGGTCAAAAAAATGGAAAAGGCTTTTATCAATATTCTGTCGATGCCAAAGGTAAATCAAAAAAGGAAGTCAGCCCCGAGACCTATGCCCTCCTTGGACAAGACCCTAAATCCGCTTCATTTTTAGAACGGAATGCAAAAATCACCGATGCAGAAATCATTGACCGTTTGATGATTCCCTTTATCTTTGAAAGCGCACGGTGCCTGGAAGAAAAAATTGTGGACGAAGCCTACGAGCTGGACCTTGCCATGCTTTTAGGTGTGGGCTTCCCCCCGTTCCGCGGCGGCCCTGCCCGGTATGCGGACGCGATTGGCACAAGCGTTTTACTTGAAAAAGCCACGGTCCTAGAAAAAAAATACGGCGAACTTTATCAGGCCCCTACCCGCATTAAAAATAAGGAGAATTTTTATGTCTAATTCAGCAAAAGAAGTCGTCATTGTCGATGCAATCCGCACTCCCATGGGCAAATCAAAAAATGGCGCATTTAGAAATGTTCGGGCAGAGGAGCTTTCCGCGCATTTAATGACTGGAATTTTAAAACGTAATCCGGCCGTCAATCCGGCCGAAATTGAGGATATTATTTGGGGCTGCGTTCAGCAGACGCTCGAGCAAGCCTACAATGTGGGAAGAAACGCACAACTCTTGACCCAAATTCCCTTTGCCGTCAGTGCGCAAACCGTAAACCGACTCTGTGGCTCTTCGATGACCGCTTTGCATACGGCCGCAATGACCATCCAAGCCGGCTACGGCGATATTTTTCTCATTGGTGGCGTTGAACATATGGGCCACGTGCCGATGACTTACGGAGTGGAGTTCAATCCCCGCGGGAACAAATCGGTTTCCAAAGGATCGCAGTCCATGGGGCTAACTGCCGAACTGTTATCCAAAATGCACAAAATTACGCGTGAACAGCAAGATCAATTCGCCTACCGTTCACACAAAAACGCGCACGCCGCAACTGTGGAAGGCCGTTTTAAAAACGAAATTTATCCAACCCTAGGACACGACGAAAAAGGCTTTTTGAAAACCTTCGATTACGACGAAGTCATTCGGCCTGAAACCACGCTGGAAGGCTTAGCCGCTCTAAAGCCGGTTTTTGACCCAAAAAACGGAACGATCACTGCAGGAAATGCCTCGGCGTTTTCGGACGGCGCTGCCGCACTATTAGTGATGTCCGCAGAGCGAGCAAAATCTTTAAATCTAAAACCCTTAGTAAAGGTAAAGGCGTTTGCCGCCGCCGGCTGCGACCCATCCATCATGGGTTACGGCCCCGTCCCTGCCGTACAAAAAGCCCTAAAACGCGCCAATTTAACGATGAAAGACATCGATGTGGCCGAGCTGAATGAAGCGTTCGCTGCACAAAGCTTACCGGTCATGAAAGACCTCGGTCTCCTTGAAGTGGCCGAACAAAAAGTAAATCTAAATGGCGGCGCCATTGCACTTGGACATCCACTAGGATGTTCTGGCGCAAGAATTACGGCTACCCTGATTCACATCATGAAGGCGAAAAATTATCGACTAGGCATTTCGACGATGTGTATTGGCCTTGGGCAGGGTGTGGCGACGATTTTGGAAAATGTTTAGGACTAAGCCCATTTTTAGGATTTGTACCAGTAACCTTAATTTCTGAATGATTCTCGATCAAAGAAAAGAAGCCGCTTAGAATTAATTCTTCAATAGATTCAAAGAGTGTCAAGGATGACCCATTCCAAATGGAAGCCGTTTTGGTACCATTGGGCAAGGGGTAAGAACATGAAAAAGAATCTTTTAAGAAAATGGAAACTGTGGAGTGCTGTGACTTTGCTACTCTCCTTCTTTGGCCTATTTCAAAACTGCGGCCGATCTTTCCAGTTTTCGGAAAATTCATTAAAATCGACCTCGATTACAGCTCCAACAATATGGTCGGTCAGGACTCTAGTACCTACGAATTTTACGTATAACTATGAGGACTTTCAACTTACAGAGCAACTAAGCGCCCCTTACGGCATCGCCATTGATGGAACAAATAATGTTTTTATTTCAAACTCCTACCGGCAATACATCATCAAAATAACCCCTGCGAACATCATTACCATTTTCGCCGGCTTTCCGAATAGTCAGGGGAAGGCCAATGGTCAAGGCGAGTCTGCATCGTTTCTCTATCCCACTGGCTTGGCGGTTGATCCAACAGGGAATATTTATGTGGCGGATAGCGAAAATGCACTGATTCGCGAGATCACACCGACCGGTTTGGTTTCTACTTTTGCGGGCACGGGCTCACAAGGGAGTTCTAATGGACCTGTTGCTTCGGCAACTTTTTACTTTCCCAATGGAGTTGCTCTAGACCCGACAGGAAATGTTTACGTTGCGGATAACAGTAATAACTATCTCCGTAAAATTGACGTGACTAAAAATATATCCTCGCAAGCCGGAAGTTATGGTCAGTTCGGGATTACAGTGGACGCGAGTGGAAACATTTACCTAGCCGATGGAAATTCTCACGTCATTCATAAAGTAACGCCCGCGGGCGTACTCACTACTTTTGCAGGCACAGCGGGCACCCCAGGAAATATCGATGGTGCAGGAGCCGCTGCTCAATTCAACACTCCTCGAGGATTGACGATTGATCAATCGGGGAATCTTTACGTTGCAGATTCAGGCAATCATAAAATACGTAAAATCGATCCACTCGGTAACGTGAGCACAATTGCGGGAACAGGCGTATCCGGATATGTCGATGGATTAGGAGCCATTGCTGAATTCAATCAACCTTATGGCGTGGCCGTGGACCAATCGGGTAACCTCTATGTGACTGACACAGGGAATAACCTCGTTCGAAAAATTACACCCCAACACTAGTGCGATTCGTTTGTAGCACTTAAATCGAATAATAGCGCCCGTTAAACCTAAAAGAATGTAATAATTGGCATGTCAAATTAAATACTCTTTATT
>CAIMNF010000071.1 GCA_903842755.1 Oligoflexia bacterium | reverse complement strand
GAACGACATGGTCATGAAGGCGTAAGTTTCGTTCAATTTCTGCGACCACGTCGCCTGTTCCGGTGTAAACTAAATAAGTGTAATGTCCACGGGTTTCTTTGTGGATCGGGTAGGCAAGCTTGCGCTTGCCCCAGTCTTCTTGGTACACCAATTCGCCCTTGTAGTTTCCAATGATGGCAATGATGCGGTCTTTTAATGTTTTCAGACCTTCGTCTGTTAAATCAACGCGCGTAATGAATACGGTTTCGTAACCGGGTAGTTTAGACACAGAGTTCTCCTTATGGTTAATGCCCAATGAGTTGAGCAAGAAGTTTAATGTGGAGAAACGATAGCACGAAGGTCGGTTTTAATGCAAGGGGAGAGTGAGAGCAGCATGACCGCCTGCTTTAGCGGGATTGACCGACGAACGGGTCGTAATCGTTCGGGGGCGTTTTTGTGGAGTCTTGGGGTTTTCGACGCCTTTCAAAAAGCAAAATAACGAGTCGGGCGCCCTCAAACATAAACACCATGGGTCCCATGAGCAAGAGCATGGAAACCGCATCTGGAGGAGCGATAAAAGCCGATACAACGGTGATTGCAATAATGGCATTTTTTCGCTGCTTTTTTAAAGTTTCGGAATCAAGCACTCCTAAAACCCCTAAAAGAATCAGCAGGACGGGGAGTTCAAACGCGAGCCCAAACATGAAAATGAGTTTTAAGCAGGTTCCATAATACGCATCAATGGTTAGGAGGGGTTGGTCGGTTGCTAGGCCGTACGACACAAAATACTTAAAACCGATTGGAAAAAGTACATAATAGGCGAATGCGCCGCCCGCGATAAAAAAGCCGCTCGCAGCGAGGATAAAAGGGATGACCATTTTGCGCTCGCGCTCGTGCAGTCCTGGCGCAATAAATCCCCAGAGTTGTAAAAAATAATAAGGGCAGAGCAAAAATAAGGACGAATACCCCGCAATTTTTAAGTGAGTGAGGAAGTTTTCAAACAGGCTCGTAAAGTAAAGTTTGTGTTGGTCCGGAGGGAGTGCTGCAAATAAGGGGCGTTGCAAAAACTCAAGGACGTGCCGATTGGTATAAAAGTAGCAAATGAGAAATCCGACAAAAAATGCAATCAAACAGCGCATGAGGCGCGATTTTAGCTCTTCTAAATGTTGCCAAAATCCCATTAATCCGGTCGAATCTGAGTTAAGCTGTTGCTGATCCACGTGTCGATTACGTTACCTTGATGGTAGGAGAAAGGAAATAGGAATAGAGCGCATGATAAAATCAAATTCGAACCGAGTCTGGATTCTTTCCGTGGCCACCGCTTTTTTTCTCTTCGCCAATGGTGCCTATTTTGCGTTTAGGTTATATACAGAAGTTCCTCAAGAAAGTTTTGTGCGCGGCGAAGATCTAAGCGAGGATAAGTTAAATGGAGTCGTCAGCCAAAATTCAACTCAAAAGGGTGAACTCAAAGGAGAACAAGTGAAAAAAGCAATTGAAACGGTAGACGCTCAGGGGCTTTCGCAGGCCACGGCCATTATTCAGACGGCGCGGGGAAAAATTAAATTTAAATTTTATAGTCATGATGCGCCTAAAACCGTAGGCCGCATTGCAGAGTTAATCCAAAAAGGATTTTATAACGGCGTTGTTTTTCACCGAGTGGAGCCCCAATTTGTAGTTCAGACCGGGGATCCTACGGGATCGGGACGGGGCGGATCGGGCACCAAATTGAAGGCCGAATTTAATTCAAGAAAGCATCTTTTAGGGACGGTGGCCATGGCTAGGCTTGCGGATCCCGATAGCGCGGATTCGCAATTTTATATTTGTCTCGATTCTATTCCTCATTTGGATGGAAAATACACGGTCTTTGGCCAGGTGGTTGAAGGTCAAGAGGTGGTCAATCAAATCAAAGTAGGAGACCGAATGACGAGTGTGACCTTAGAAATCTAACCGACTAGGAAGCTTTTTCTTTCTTCAGTTTATCAGGCTTTTCGATCGCGATCCCTGCGCGTTTAAGCGCGCGCTTTGCGCGTTCACTCCCTGTGCGTTCCCACATTTCGTATAGCCGTAATAAATCTTGTTCTGTTTTGGTGACGGTCGTTTTCTCGCTAATTTCAAAAAGGACTTCGACACAAGATTCAAATTTTTTTCCCAGTTCCTGAAACAACGCCTGGTAGTGTTTCTCTTCGCTGCGTTCGGCGGCATTAAGGTAAGCCGTACCTCCTAGGCCGATATAATAATCCACAGGTACTGCCGAATGATTAAGGCTTTCTTGAAAGAAACCTGCCTTATAAAGGGAAATATCGCCCAAGTTTTGAAAAAGACTTTTTTGATTTTGGGTGCTTTCGGCCTCTAACGCTTCTTTATAAAGAAACGCAAGGGGCTGATCTTTCATTTCGCCGTCCGTCGTTTTTACAAATAAGCTTTCGCTTGCAATAAAGCGATTCAAAAGCTTTACCAAATAAAACTCGGTTTCCGGCAATACGCGAACATGTTGATGCTTGATGGCCTCTTGGACCAATTCGAAGAAAAAAGCATCAGGAGAAGAATCAATTAAAATACTCTTTGCGCTACTTTTGCGCACCATGATTTTTGCCTCCAGGCGTAATCGGGGCAAATTCCTTTTTGCACACCGTTTGTTTAGTTTATGACATTTAGAAATAATGTCAAATTCAGAGCTCGCTGCAAACTTAGCCGACGGTGACGGTCACTTTATTGGCGGTTAGGAATAAAGCTTCTCCCATTTTTTGGATATCCCGCGCAGTGACTTTCAAAATTTCTTTGCGGATCGTTTCTTCAGGGATCACCTGATTGCGGTAGAGCAATTCTAGCCCAAAGCCTGCTGCTAGCGACCAGGTGCTTTGCAAATCCATGGCGCGCTGACCGAGGTAGTAATTGGTTGCCCGCTTCATTTCGGCAGCGGTTGGGCCTTTTTCGACCAATTTTTCGAGTACCTGGGTCATTCCCGCAATCGCTTCGTCTTTCTTTTGGGGGGCACAAGCAATGTACGTTCCCACGTAGCCGGGTTCAAGTCCTTCCATATTCATCGGGGAGACCGTGTAGGCGAGCGACTTTTTTTCGCGAAGCTCAATAAATAACCGCCCGCTTTGACCGCCAAGAATGTTTTGCAGTATTCGAAGCGCATAACGGCTTTGATCAAATAGCGAAATCCCCAAACCCCCAATCATAATGTGGGTTTGTTCGCGATTGAACTGACTATGGGCCCACCGGGGTGCATTGAGTTTTGGTTCCGCTAAAATCCGAGGAGGTTCAATCCAGTGCGAATGCTGGGAGCCCATTGCTTCATCCAGTTCATCGATCCAGTCCTTGGCCTCTTCAAAGGAAATCCCGCCGACCAAGGTAAAAGTTGCGTGCTTTGGGTGAAGCCATTTTTGGTGGATCGCCTTTAGGTCGCTTTGATTGAGTTTTTCCAAAGTCTCCAAGGTTCCAAGAGGGTACTTTCCATAGGGGTGCTCGGTGAAAATGTTCTCTAAGAATAATTTAGAACACACTTGCGAGGAATGATCGGTAAGGGACTTAATTTGCTCCCCGGTTACCCGTTTGGCGTGCGCAATTTCATCCACACTAAAGGTAGGCTTTAGAAGCACTTCTTGAAATAATTGGCTTAGTTTATTCCAGTCCCGCACCAAGCCCGTCATTTGTAATCCGATACTATTGCGGCCGCTAAATCCATCTAAGGAGGCTGCACATCCTTCGATGATCTGGCTAATTTGTTTAGAAGTGTAGTTTTCGGTGCCTTTGGCCCAGGTTTGCGCCAAGAGGTGGCTCCCGCCCCAGCACTGGCCAGGTTTTCCTAAGTCTGTTGCCCACTCGTACCGAGTTCCACCTGGGTTTGCAAGATAGAGCGAAAACACAGGCGTTCCCGGCCGATAAAAATAAGCCACTCGCAAGCCGTGCTTTGCCGTATAGAGGGAAGGTGCGAGCAGATGCGTGTTAGTTTTCTTCACGTTCGCCGCTTTTTTCGGTGCCTTTGGATTCGTTTCTGGTGGAGAGAGCGGTTCAAACAATGCTGCGATGGGTTCGAATTGAACTTTCTCTTCGCCTTTAGGCTGTAACAAAACAAAACTCATCCGTTGGGGGGTGAGGTACTTTTGCGCGAGCAGTTTCAAGGAGTGTGAAGTCGTTTGTTTAAGGGTTTCCAGATATTCGTGGTCAAAGTTTAAGTCGCCTAAGGAATACTTTAAAAAACCCAATCGATTTGCAATTCCATCGACCGTCTGAGTTGCATAAAGTTTCTCGCTTTCCAGGTTTGCAATCACGCGTTCAATTTCTTCTTTTTTAGCGCCTCCAGTTTGAATGGATCGGATTTCCTCAACTAACAGGGCGCATACCGTTTCCACATCTGCGGTGGATTTAAGCTCGCTTGAAAGTAAAAACATACCCGGGTCTCGGGGAACGTAAACGCTTGTACTGATGTCGGTGACCAATGATTTTTCATAAAATAACTTTTGATATAAGCGCGAAGCTTCTCCCATGCCAAGGACACCCGCTAAAACTTCGAGCGGGGCAATGTCTGGATTCATCAAATCCGGAATCCGAAATGAAATGGCCAGTTCTGGCGTCTTTACGTCGAAAAACGTGCTTTTAAAGCGGGCCTTTGCTTGGACTTGTTTCTCTTCAGGGCGGATCCGGGGGGAGGGTTTTCGGGTGGGGATCGCTTTTTTGCCGTAGCGTTTTTCCAAAAGCTTGAGAATTTTTTCTTTTCGATTGCCGTAGGCCAAGGGGCCCACCAGGACTAATCCCATTTGTGCCGAAACGTAATGTTTTTGGTAAAACCGTTCTAGGTCTTTGACTTTTGCGGCTTTTAAAACTTTTTCGTACCCAATGACCGGTTTTCCGTACGGGTGTTTCGAATACGTCAGGTCAAAAAGGTTTTCATAAAGCTGTCGGTCCGGAGAATCTTGGCCGCGCCGAAGCTCCTCTAGAATGACTTCGCGCTCGCGCTCAAAATCTTCCTTCAAAAATTGTTGTGGTTTGGCCATGATCCCAAATTGATCGATGACTTCTTCCCAGTATTGTTCTGAACACGTGACGTGATAAACCGTTTGGTCAAACGAAGTATAGGCGTTTATTTCGCCGCCAAGGGACTCAATCACTCTGGCCGTTTGACCGGTAGAAGCCATTCCTGTTTCTTTGGCCGCAGCGTCTTTAAACAGCATGTGTTCAAGAAAGTGCGCGAATCCTGCTTCTTGAGGGGCCTCGTCCGTACTCCCTGTTAAATTCCACCAATGTAAGGTCCCTACGGGGCCCTCGAAGTGTTGTAAAATGACAGGAACGCCATTGGAAAGAAAGTGCTCTTCAGGTTTAGTTTTTTGCGTCATCCCTAGAGTTTGTCTTTAATTGAGTTAATCACCAAGCATAAATTATTTAAAATGGGAGAACGTCAAAAACTTGTCATTAAATGAATTCAGTGGAGTAAAGGGGGTGGCCACGATCTGCTTGCGGGATTGCAGCCTTCTGGTTTAAATTGAAAATGAAGCCCGTAGAATCACTTCACTAACAGGAGAAGAACTGTGTTGACCGTAAATAAGCAGCAAACCGAGTCAGGTCTGATCATAGAGCTCAATGGGACCATTGAAGAGAGTGTGAATTTTGAGCAATTGGTGGGGGAATTTACTGGCGATTTGACCGTAAAATGTCGGGGAATTACCCGGATTAATTCGGTTGGGGTAAAAACCTGGATGCGGTACTTTCAGGCGATCAAGTTTCAGGGTAAACAAATTAAGTTTATTGAGTGTCCACCCCCCATCATTGAACAATTAAATATGATTTCAAACTTTGCCTGCGGGGGCGAAATCGTTTCGATTTTACTGCCCTTTAGTTGTAGCAGTTGCCAAAATGAATTTGTAGCAAAT
>CAIMNF010000070.1 GCA_903842755.1 Oligoflexia bacterium | reverse complement strand
GGACACAATTTACAAGAACACAGTATCGTTTTGATTCGTGGAGGCCGGGTAAAAGATCTTCCAGGCGTTCGCTATCACACCATTCGTGGCACCTTGGATACACAAGGCGTTGCAAATCGTAAACAAAGTCGTTCTAAATACGGCGCAAAGAAACCGCAAGGCGGCGGAGCAGCAGCTCCAGCAGCGGCGAAATAAGGAATTAACTCATGGCACGCAAACAGTTTGCTGGTAAACGCGAAATTAACCCAGATCCTATTTACAATGATTTAGTCGTTGCTAAATTTATCAATGCTCTTCTTTACGACGGGAAACGGGGTATTGCAGAGAAAATTTTCTATTCGGCCATGGAAATGGTTCAAGAAAAATCTTCAGAAGAAGGCATTAAAACCTTTAAGAAGGCTCTGGAGAATGTAAAGCCGTTACTCGAAGTAAAATCACGGCGCGTAGGTGGCGCTACTTACCAAGTTCCGGTCGAAGTAAAGCCTGCTCGCCGTCAGTCCCTTGCAAGCCGTTGGTTGATTGATTCCGCTCGTGGTCGTGGTGAGCAAACCATGGCAGAGCGTTTAGCGATGGAAGTAATTGATGCCGCAAATCTTCGCGGAACCGCAATGAAAAAACGGGAAGATATGCATCGCATGGCGGAAGCCAACAAGGCGTTCGCGCATTACCGCTGGTAATTGGTTCGGAGCGACCCTTGAGTTTTTACGGTCGCTTAAACTACGTAAACTAAAAGTCGCTTTGGCTTAAAGTAGCTAAAGTAAATAGTAAACGGCAAGAAAATAAGTTAATGTGGGCTTACACCATTCATGGAGTAAGCCCAATTTATTTATGAGCAAAAAAAATTTAACCGAGTCCAAGCTCGATCCCAAAGTGATTCAAGCCCTTTCTAAAATTCGCAATATTGGCATTATGGCCCATATTGATGCGGGCAAGACGACCACAACAGAACGTATTTTATTCTATACGGGCAAAACTCACAAGTTAGGGGAAGTCCACGAGGGCACAGCCACGATGGATTGGATGCCGCAGGAGCAAGAGCGTGGAATCACGATTACTGCTGCCGCTACTACCTGTTTTTGGAAAGAAAAAACAATTAACATTATCGATACTCCCGGTCACGTTGACTTTACGATTGAGGTCGAACGGTCGCTGCGAGTTCTGGATGGTGCGATCGTTGTGTTTTGCGCAGTCGGCGGAGTAGAACCTCAAACGGAAACGGTGTGGCGACAGGCTGACAAATACCACGTACCTCGAATTGCATTCATTAATAAGCTAGACCGGATCGGGGCCGATTTTTATGCGGTCATTGACCAAATGAAAGAACGCCTGGGGTGTAAGCCAGTCCCCGTTCAACTTCCTTGGGGAACCGAAGATCAACTTCAAGGTGTGATCGATTTAGTCGAAAATAAAGCGCTAAAATGGACTTCGCCTGACCTGGGCGCGAAATACACCATAGAAGAAATTCCTGCTGAATTAAAAGAAGATGCGGAGCTTTATCGGCAAAATCTGTTAGATTCCCTCGCCGATTTCGACGAGCCTTTTATGGAAAAATATTTAGGGGGCGAGACTCTCTCTGCGGAGGAAATTCGTGCATCCATTCGGAAGGGCGCGCTCGAGCTTAAAATCATTCCGGTGTTGTGTGGCGCAAGCTTTAAAAATAAGGGAGTGCAAACTCTCCTGGATGGCGTCGTGGATTATTTACCTTCCCCGATTGATGTGGGTGAAGTGATTGGACATCATCCAACAGACGAATCCAAAGAAGTGATTTGTAGGCCCGATCCTTCCGAGCCTTTCGCGGCGCTCGCCTTTAAGATTATGACGGACCCCTTTGTGGGGCAATTGACTTACATTCGGATTTATTCTGGAAAACTAGAATCTGGCCAAACCTTTTGGAATACGAATAAAGGGAAGCGGGAACGCGCGAACCGTTTATTGCGCATGCACGCAAATAAAAGCGAAGAAGTAAATGAAGTAACAGCAGGTGATATTGTCGCCATCATGGGCCTAAAATTAGCCACTACGGGCGATACGTTTTGTAGCGAAGGTCGGCAAGTGTTGCTTGAAAAAATCGAGTTCCCTGAGCCCGTGATTTCGATTGCCATTGAGCCCAAGACTAAGGGAGATCAAGAAAAGTTAGGCCAAGCCTTGCAACGTCTTGCGGTGGAAGATCCATCGTTTAGAGTCACCCAAAGTGATGATACAGCTCAAACTTTGATTAGCGGCATGGGAGAATTGCATCTCGAAATCATCGTGGATCGCTTAAAGCGCGAATTCAAAGTTGATGCAAACGTGGGAACCCCACAAGTTTCCTACAGAGAGACCATTACCAGTGCAGCGTCAGGAGAAGGAAAATTTGTTCGCCAAGCCGTAGGTACAAAGGGGCAATATGGGCACTGTATTGTAAGTATCAAGCCTACCGAGCGCGGCAAAGGCTTTGTGTTTGTGAATCGATTGCCCGAAGGGTTGATTCCAAAAAACTTTTATCCCGCGATTGAGCAAGGGGCGCGCGAAGCAATGTCTGGTGGGGTTTTGGCTGGTTACCCTGCGATGGATATCGAGCTGACGCTGACGGGTGGATCGTTTAGCGAAACGGATTCTAGCGAGATGGCCTATAAAGTCGCGGCTGCAATGGCATTTAAAGATGCCGCTTTAAAAGCAAATCCAACCATTTTAGAGCCGTTAATGGCCTGCGAGGTCGTTTGTCCTCAAGACTATATGGGCGCTGTTATAGGCGATTTAAACGCGCGTGGAGGCAAAATTCACGGCATGAATGCGCGATTGAACCTGCAAGTGATCTCGGCGGAAGTTCCGCTCGTAAAAATGTTCGGCTATTCGACTGTTTTGCGGTCTTCGTCTCAGGGGCGGGCGACATTTTCAATGCAGTTTTCGCATTATTCGCCCGTTACGGCCGAAGTCTTACAAGAAATCAAGCAAAGAGCTGGAATTTTACCCCAAAAACCAGTGGAAACTTTAATTTGATTCGTTTACCTAATGTTTTTACTTGTGTTATTTAAAAAAATTAGATAAACACATCAACTTGTCGCACCAATTTTTAGCTCTGCTACTACATTTCGCAGACTGACCACGGCAACCCGAACGCTAACCAAAAGCGTGCCGTACAGCGAAATGAGGCTTGAGTCTAAGTTTAGCGGTGATTTTTCACCGATAAATTTAAGCAAAAGCCGCATTTCAGTGAATGATGAGAGCAAACTTCGGTCGAAAAAAAGAGAAGGCCTTTTTTCGCTAATCCGCTGAGGTGGTTTTTGACCACTTCAAACAAGAAGCAAAAGATTTAAGCCTATAAAATACCGCTCACCGGCGCCGGGAGTCTTTGGATTCCTTTTGGTAAGGGTGACGTTAGACCAGTAGAAGAAAAGGAATGACCTATGGCAATGACTGAACACAAAATTCGAATCAAGCTTAAAGCGTTTGATCATCGTGTCTTAGATAAATCGGTTTGGGAAATTGTAAATACAGCAAAAAGAACCGGCGCGGTCGTTCGTGGACCGATCCCTCTTCCCACGGTAATTAATAAGTACACGGTTTTAAGATCACCACATGTGGATAAAAAATCGCGCGAGCAGTTTGAAGTTAGAACGCATAAACGCTTACTCGACATCGTTGAGCCTACTCAACAAACGATTGATTCGCTCATGAAACTTGATTTGTCTGCGGGCGTGGATGTGGAGATTAAGTCATAGAGTCTAAGTCGTAAAACTTAAGAAATTTAAGTAGTCGAAAGTAAGCTTAAAAATCTTAAGTAAGCCTGAGTAAAGTTAAATAAGCCTAAGTAAGCTTGAAAATAACTAAGCTTAAAAAAATAGAGAAGGTGCAAAAGTTATGGAAGAAACACAAAATCAAGAAACTAGTCCTCAAGCGACCGCCGATAAATCGGCAGCGGCTACGCGAGTGACTCTAAGTACAGGTCGCGGTGGTATCCTTGGCGTTAAGGCCGGGATGACCCAGGTTTATCGTCAAGATGGACAATCTCTAGCGGTAACGGTAGTAGAATTAAAACCAAATACAGTAACACAAGTTAAGAAATCAGATAAACATGGGTATTCTGCGGTTCAAGTGGGATTGCTTCCTAAAAAAGACTCGCGTGTGAACAAGACCGAAAAAGGACATTATAAGAAGTCTGGGCACAGTGGTTTTTACCATGCGCAAGAGTTTCGGGTAGCGGATGACAAAGCGATCGAGTCCTTTTCAGAAGGCCATATTCTGAGTGCAGATTTCATTAAAGAGGGTGACCTTGTTGATGTCAGCGCGGTCAGTAAAGGTAAAGGCTTCCAAGGGGTAATGAAACGCTACAACTATGCTGGTGGTTACAAGACCCATGGGTGTTCAGTTTCCCACCGCTCCATTGGTTCAATCGGAAATCGTGCTGATCCAGCGAAAGTTTTCAAAGGTAAAAAAATGCCAGGCCATATGGGTCATGTAAAAGTATCGATTCAAAATATTAAAGTTGTGAAGGTTGATTCTGAAAAAGGATTAATTCTTCTTCATGGAAGTGTTCCAGGCCCAAAAAGTGGCATTGTAACAATTCGCAAAGCAGTGAAGGCTGGGGTGTAAGATGCCAAGTTTAGAACTCTACAATCAGAAAAAAGAAAAAGTCGGCAACATCAATTTGAGTGAAAGTGTTTTTGGTGCCGAAGTGAATCATGCGCTTGTTCATCAAGTGATCAAGGCTCAATTAGCGGAACGCCGCCAGGGTACAGCGAAAACGAAAGTAAAGTCCGAAGTTCGCGGTGGCGGTAAGAAGCCATTTAAGCAAAAAGGAACAGGGAATGCTCGTCAAGGTTCAACGCGTTCACCCTTGATGGTGGGCGGAGGTCAGAACTTCGGGCCGCAACCTCGTTCTTACGCAGAACGTACTCCAAAAGAAATGGTTCGAGGGGCGCTTCGTTCGGCACTTTCTGATCGCTTAAAAGCGGGGCATCTAATTGTCGTGGATAAAATCTCGTTTGCAAAGCCAGAGACCAAAGCTGCGCTTAAAGTCAAAGAAGCGTTTGGTTTAGATAAGGTTCTCGTGGTTGCTTCTGCGGATCAAAACGTAGAACTTTCGATGAGAAACTTGAAGGGTGTGAGAATGCTTCGCACTGAAGGCATCAATGTTTACGACATTGTAAAGCATGATTGGCTACTTCTTACTCAGGATGCGGTCAAAACGATTGAAGCTCGCCTTACTCGTGAAGAGAAAGGGAGATAGAGGATAAAAATTATGCAAGAACGTATTTTTAATATTATTAAAAGACCCATCGTTAGTGAGAAAAGTACCGCGTTAGCAGAAGTTGCTAATCGTTACGTTTTTGAAGTTACTGTGGATTCAACTAAGCCCGAAATCAAAGATGCAGTCGAGCAGCTCTTCAAAGTTAAAGTCAAAGCTGTCCGAACGATCATGATGCACGGAAAAAATAAACGGTCCGGACGTTTTGAATTCAAGCGTTCTAATTGGAAAAAAGCAATTGTTACTTTAGGTGAAGGACAAAAAATCGAATTGTTTCAAGTGAAACAATAACGAATAAAGGAATAAGAATATGGCAGTCAAAACTTTTAAGCCAGTTACACCCACACTTCGGTACAAAACAGTAGCTGATTTTTCAGTTATCACTAAAAAGTCCGAGCTACCAAGCCGTCCGAAGAAACTTACTAAAATGGTAAGTAAGTCAGGCGGGAGAAACGTACACGGATTGATCACCACCCAACAAATTGGCGGTGGTCATAAGAAAATGTACCGTAATATCGATTTTAAGCGGGAAAAATTAGAAATTCCTGGAACAGTAATCTCGATTGAGTACGATCCAAACCGTACGGCCTACATCGCCCTGATCTCTTATATTGATGGCGAGAAACTATTTATTGTTGCTCCAGACGGATTAAAAGTAGGCGATAAAGTTTTAGCGAGCAATAAGGCCGACATTAAACCGGGCAACAACCTCCAGTTGTCGTTCATCCCTGTTGGGACTTTTATTCATAATATTGAAGTAGAGCCAGGGCGTGGCGGGAAGTTAGCGCGTTCAGCGGGAAGTTACGGGCAATTGATGGCGAAGGAATCGGATTATTGCCAGGTAAGAATGCCTAGTGGTGAAATTCGCTTGATCCATGCAAATGCTAAAGCTTCTATTGGGCAAGTCTCTAACCTTGAACACGAGAATGTGACGATTGGTAAAGCAGGCCGATCCCGTTGGCTAGGAATTCGTCCGACCGTTCGCGCAGTTGCGAAAAATCCAGTCGATCACCCTATGGGGGGTGGCGAAGGAAAGAGTTCTGGTGGACGTCATCCATGTACTCCATGGGGTAAACCAACTAAGGGTTATAAAACTCGTAAAAACAAACGAACGGAAGCGTTCATTGTGAAACGAATCAATTAAAGAAAATTTAAGGAGAAAACACTGTGGCAAGATCACTCAAAAAAGGGCCTTTCTGTGACGATCATCTTCTAAAAAAGATTACGACAGCACAGGCGACTAAAGACAAAAAAGTTATCAAAACATGGTCACGCAGATCAACTGTACTTCCGGACTTCGTAGGATCTACTCTTGCGGTTCATAATGGAAGAAAGTTTGTTCCTGTTTATGTGACTGAAAACATGGTTGGACATAAATTGGGTGAGTTTGCTCCCACTCGTCAATTCCATGGTCACACAATGGCGGATAAGAAGGCTGCGGATGCGGCTCCTGCTGCGGCTCCGGCCTCTAAGTAAGGGAGATAGGAATAGATTATGGAAACAACAGCTTCATTAGATAATATTCGGATCACTCCTAGAAAGCTTGCACTGCTTGCAGACGAAGTCAGAGGGAAGCCCGTTGCGAAGGCAATGAACTACCTTGCTCTTTCGCCTCGTCGTAGAACTGCAGCAATTGTGGCTGGCGTTTTAAAAAGCGCTGTCGCAAATGCCGAGCAAAAAGGGACCATGGATATCGATCAACTCGTCGTCAGTAGAATTCTGGTGGGTAAGGGACCAACTCTTAAACGATTTAAGTCGAGAGCGAAGGGGTCTGCGAGTCGGATTTTGAAATATTCGTGCAATCTTAAAGTTTTTGTAGCGGAAGAAGCAAAAAAAGGTAAATAGGGTGGCGGTCTTGTAATACTTAGTGTAATACAGGACTACTGCGATAAGGAATAGGGTTTAAAACAAGGAAACGAAAACCTAGTAAAAGTAATACTAGGAAATGATAGCTAAAGGCATAACGGTAGGAAATAAATACTATGGGTCAAAAAGTTCATCCAATTGGATTTCGCTTAGGAGTTACAAAAACATGGGACAGTCGTTGGTATTCCAAAAAGGACTACGCAAAGTTGTTGCATGAAGATTTGAAGTTAAGAAATGTTCTTAAGGAAAAGCTCTATTCAGCAGGGATCGCAAAAATTGAAATCGAACGAGCAGCAAATAAAGTAAAAATAAATGTTCATACCGCGCGCCCAGGAATTGTGATTGGTAAGAAAGGCGCGGGCGTTGATCAGCTTCGAGCCGAAATTCAAAAATTTTCAACAAGCGAAGTGCTGCTGAATATTATTGAAGTGAAGAACCCTGAAGCAAATGCCCAATTGATCGGGGAAAACGTCGCTGCGCAATTAGAAAAGCGGGTAGCGTTTCGTCGTGCAATGAAAAAGTGTATGACCGCCGCGTTTAAACAGGGGATTAAGGGAATTAAGATTCGTGTTGCCGGCCGTTTGGGTGGAGCAGAAATTGCTCGCGCCGAGTGGTACAGCGAGGACAGCGTTCCACTTCATACTCTTCGTGCAAATATTGATTACGGGTTTGCTCAAGCCTATACCGTTTACGGAGTGATTGGAGTGAAAGTTTGGGTTTATTTGGGCGAAACGCAAACCTTGAAACGTCAAGCGGCACAAGAAGCAAAACAACTCGCTTTGACGGGTGGTAATGCAGCTTCTGAAAACAATCGCCAGGCAAGAAATTAATTTAATTAGGAGAATGTAAAAATGCAGATCCCAAAAAGAGTAAAATGGAGAAAGCAGCAAAAAGGAAAAATGCGCGGAATTGCAGACCGTGGCGGCACCTTGCATTTTGGAGAGTTTGGACTTCAAGCGGCTGAATGTGGTCGGATCAATGCTAAACAAATTGAGGCTGCACGGGTAGCGATGACCAGACACGTAAAACGAGGTGGAAATATTTGGGTAAGAATTTTCCCCCACAAGCCAATCACTAAAAAGGCTGCTGAAACACGGATGGGCTCAGGTAAAGGGAACGTAGAAGAGTGGGCAGCCGTCATTAAACCAGGGCGTATCGTATTTGAAATGGCAGGAATTCCTCAATCAGAAGCTTTCCAAGCGCTCAAACTAGCTGCGCACAAACTTCCTTTAAAATTCAAGTTGGTGAATAAGGAAATTGAAGCGAAAGCAATAGCAAAAAAAGTAGCTGTATCAGAAGCGTCTAAAGCTAAAAACTTAGCGAACGCAGCTAATAAAGCAGCGCCCGCAAAAGCGGTTCAGAAATAAGGAGTGAGTTGTGGGTAAGAAGAAACTAGATGCAATTAAAAATATGTCGATTAAAGAGCTAAATCAAGGCATTGCAGAAGCTCAAAAATCTTTATTCGAGGGAAAAATTAAGTTGGCGACTGGCCAGTTAGAAAATACTTCAAGTCTTTGGAAGTCTCGAAAAGAGATTGCTCGTTTTAAGACTTTTCTCACTCAAAAATCGGCAACTAAATAATTAAGGAAATTAGGTAGTAAGGAAACCGCGTAGTAAAGATATCGCGTAGTAAAGAAAACAGGTTAAGAGGAACTTATGGCAGAAAAAAAGGCTGTGGCTACTAAAGTGAAGAAGACAGAAAATAAGGAAGTAGTGGCTCAAGTGCTTCATCGTCGTACGATGACGGGCACTGTGGTGAGCGATAAAATGATGAAAACTCGAGTGGTTCGAGTTGAAAGACAAGTTCGCGATGGAATGTATGGTAAGTACATTATTAAGGCGAATAAGTTTAAGATTCATGATGAGAAAAATGTAAGTAAAGTAGGGGATTTGGTGTCCATCATCGAGTCTCGTCCTTTAAGTGCTGAAAAACGTTGGGCCCTTCAGAAGATTATTCGTTCTGCAGCAGGCGATGTATTGGTCAAAGGCTAAGGAGAATTTATGATTCAAACAGAAACACGCCTCGATGTAGCGGATAATTCGGGTGCTCGGTCGGTCATGTGTATTAAGGTATTGGGTGGAACTCGGCGCCGTTATGCAACGATCGGTGATGTCATTGTAGTGACGGTAAAAGATGCGAGTCCGAACTCAAAAGTGAAAAAGGGCGACATCATGAAAGCGGTGATCGTTCGGGTAAAGAAGGAAATTAACCGTCAAGATGGCAGTTATATTCGCTTCGATACGAATTCGGCCGTTTTGATTAATCCGCAAAATGAGCCAGTTGGAACGCGTATTTTTGGACCGGT
>CAIMNF010000069.1 GCA_903842755.1 Oligoflexia bacterium | reverse complement strand
TGCGACTAAAATTGAGCAAATGCATGTGTTCTTTATTTTTTGTTCGATTGAGCCCAAATGCGCCATGCGGGGAATGGGCAATAATCTAAAAATAAAAATGCATTCCTACGTTATAAAAACTAAGGCCAAAGGTTTTCAGTACAAACGAGGTCGAGGTAATATTTTCGTAATCAAGCCCGGCCTCAAAAGCGATACCCACCGAATCCACGCCTGGAATAAAGAACTCTGTTCCAAAGCCCCCAATCCACTCGGAGCCGGAATGCGTTCCCGAATTCACCGCACCTCCACCAATTAAATAATAAAAATTCATATAGGTTTCGGGATGAATAGTTTGCATGAGTTTTGCCGCTGTAATACCCGATCCATTTGTCCCGGAATAGAACCCTGCAATGAGTTCAACCTGAGTCCGAGAAGTTAGCCCGTAGCGAACGCTAATGGCGGGAACCCCATTCTGGGATTGCGATACTGCAAACTGACCATTGTAGCCTAACCCAAGCCTTCCATGGAGGTCCCTGGCAACGCATTCGGGTGAAGTGACTAGCTGTGTAACAATGAAAATGATGACAGTTAAGGACAACATCCTGAATCGTTGAATGAAGTGATTAAAGCAAAAAAAAATGCAAATAATAATGCAAAAATCTTGGAGAAGCTCTCTCTTTTTCATCCCTGAGTTTAGGATAAGATACGGTTTTCCTTTTGACAATACTCGATTCATTCTCTAGACAAATAATATACCTTCAGGAGATAAAAGGAGCTCAACGTTATGAATCTAGATGCCAAGAAAATAAAATTGCTGATCGGTGCTTTAGTGGGAATCGGTGTGGTGATTTACTTTTCCCAGACCGTAATTGAAAAGAAAGAGCAAGAAGGACGTTCGGCCCTTTATAAAATACAAAAGACTTACGAGGACGAGCTAAAAGCGCTTCCAGAAGCAGAAAAAACAGCGGGGGTTACCCTGGATGTTGATGCAAAATTTTCCAAGACGGTATCGGAGCTTAAGGGGCTAATTCAAGGCAAGGCGTTGACAGATCATACTTTATTTGAGGCTACCTCCCGTTTAGGTAATTTGTACTTAGAGCACAACCAGCCCAAGCAGGCGCAAGAAGCGTTTAATCAGGGGTTTAAATTTGCGTCCGGGTCGTTTCAAAAGGCTTCGATTTTATTATTGCTGGGTTTTGCAGAGGAGCAAAGTCAGCAGTTTAAAGAAGCGGTTGAAACGTACAACAAAGGGCTGCAAAAAGGGTTTGAAGGGCTTAAATCCGAATTCCTTTTTGGACTCGTCAGAAATCATGTAAAGCTCAATCAAAAAGACAAAGCTAAAATTTTTGCGGAAAAACTGAATCAAGAATTTTCAGGCAGTCGAGCGGCCACAGAAGCTCAAGAAATGGTAAAATAATACATGTCCAATCGGCAAATGAGATACGGGGTTGTCTTTTTTCTGATGTTCGCAGGCTGTTCTTCTCGAAATATTTATCCAAATGTCCATCCGGCGCCAGATGGCTTGCCTCATGGTCAAAAAGAAATAATCCGCAGGCAATGGAGCTATGCGGTGGACCCCATTTCTTCGTCCCAGGGTGAAGGCTTAATGGAATATATTAGCCCTGTTCTGGATGATAAGATTTTATTGTTCGGAAGCTCGCGCTTTGGACTAACGGCATTGTATCCGAACTTAGGGAAAGAACGTTGGCGCATTAAAACCAGTAACGGCGTGGTGAGTCCTATTAATGTGACGGATCACACGGCTTATTATACGAATGGCGAAGGAAACCTCGTTTCGCTTGCATTAGAAACAGGTAAACCCAATTGGACCTATGCTTTAAGGAATCCCGTGACCTCGCGGCCTACGGTCGATGGAAAAAATTTGTTTTTGGTGACGAGTGATGATGCGTTGATTTCGATTGAGTCCCAGACAGGAAAATGGCAATGGCATTATCGCCGCAAAAATGCAGCCGGACCGACGATCCACGGTGCAGCGGCTCCGGTAGTGGTTGGCGACGCGGTTTGGGCTGGTTTTTCGGATGGAGCGTTAGTGGCGTTGACCCGCAAAGAGGGCAAAGTCATGTGGGAAAAACAGCTAAACAATAATAAGCGGTTTGCTGATTTAAATGCGGATTTGGTTCTCAGTGGGGATCATGTTTTAGTGAGTGCTTACGACAACTCCCTTTATTCGATTGATGCAAAGACGGGGGTTACTCTTTGGTCGCAAGAAAACTTAGGTGGTTCCCGCGCTGTGGTTGTCGGGGACGGCATCGTTTATTCGGCATCTTCGGTGGGTTATGTTTATGCGATTGAGGAAAAAAGCGGAAAAGTCCTCTGGAAGTTTGAGTTAGATCAGCCGGTGGCTTCAGGCCTGACCCTTTTGGAACATCATTTGGCGGTAGCGTCTTCAGCCCAATATTTTTATCTTTTGGATAAAAGCTCTGGGAAACTGGTGGACCGACTGGATATTGGTTTTGGATCGGGCTTTGCGGGGCCTTTCGCTTACGATGCTTCTCAGCACGAGCTGTACGGAGTGAGTCGCGGCGGAAACCTCCACGCACTGAAGTACCAGCCCTAATCGACGGAATTTAACGAGTTTCATTTTATCTCTCTTTTGAAACCATACAAATAAGTATTGTTTAAGGGTTGTTTAAGGCGGCAAGGCGTGGCATTCTTTGACCGTTATGAATGTATCTGCTTCAGAAGAGTACGGATTGCGGTGCGCCGTAAGGCTAGCATCACTTAACCCGGGGGAGACGCTATCGGCTCCTCAGATCGCTGAGCTTGAAGGGCTTTCGGTAGAGTATGTATCGAAGTTTATGCTCTACTTGAAAAAGGCAAATTTGGTACGAACGTTCCGTGGGATTAATGGGGGCTTCGCGCTGACCCGGCCTGCAAGTGAGATTTCATTGAAATCTGTTTTCGAGGCGTTGACGGGAAAGAATAAGGATTCGGAAGAGTTTTGCGACCAGTTTGCGGGGAAGGCGAATACGTGTTTACGGGGCGACTCGTGCTCCATCAGGCCATTTTGGCGGATTTTGTCGTTATACATTGATGAGTTTACGCGCGAGCTAACCTTAAGCGATCTTTTGAAAACGGAGGCCGAAACCTTAGCAAAGACCGAAGCGATTGCCCGCAAAAATATTGATCAACTGAAATTGAAAGTGAGGCCCTCGGATGAGTGCTCCGTTGTTTGAAATAAAAGACCTTCATGTAGAAGTGGAAGGGAAAAAGGTTTTAAATGGTGTAAATCTGACCGTGGCTGCGGGTGAAGTGCACGCGGTGATGGGTCGGAACGGAACGGGTAAGACTACTCTTGCTTATACGTTGATGGGGCATCCACGGTATCACGTCCTTTCTGGAAAGATCTTTCTCCAGGGCGAAGAAATTACCGCTTTGTCGCCCGAAGAGCGGGCTCGTAAGCGGCTTTTTTTGGCTTTTCAATATCCAGTCGCGATTCCAGGAGTGACCGTTGCGAGCTTTTTAAGAGCCTCGCTCAAAGCCGTTCGCGCAGGAAACAACGGCGATTTGCAGCCCACCCAGCTGCGTGCCGTGATCAAAGAGGAAATGAAAAAATTAAATATTCCGGATGCGTTCATGACCCGCTCCCTGAACGAAGGGTTTAGTGGCGGTGAAAAGAAGCGGCTGGAAACATTACAATTGCGATTGTTGCAACCTAAAATGGCGGTTCTGGATGAGACGGACTCAGGCCTAGATATTGATGCGCTCAAAATCGTTTCAGAAAACTTGCAGTCCTACCGCTCACCGGAGCGTGGAATGTTGGTGATTACGCATTATCAACGCATGCTAAACTATATTAAACCCGACGTGGTTCATGTGTTTGGAGGCGGAAAAATTTTAAAAACCGGTGGCGCCGAGCTTGCTCTGAAGCTGGAGGAGCAAGGCTATGATTGGATTATGCAATGACCACTCCCTCAACCGGTGCGCTATCCCTATCTGCCGATCTTGCCGAGCTTTTTCAGAAAAGTGCGCGCCTAGAAGGCTTTAAATTTTTAGGATTGAGCGACCTTACTTGGGGCATTGAAGCGAAGCCTGCAAGCACGCATTCTTCGGTGCAGGAGCCATTGCCCCTGGTTTTCCAAAATGATCCTTTTGCGGAGCTCGCGCGGCAGCAGGGGCAGATCAAAACCGTGGTTATTCCAGTGGGGGCTGAGGCCCATTTATTCGAAAAAGGCCCGGATTCAACGTTAGGCCTGCAATGGGTGAATCAGGTTTGGCACGTTCAAGTTCAAGAAAAAGCCACGCTCGAAATGGTTCTCTTTCAAGACACCGCCGAATTTGCAAAAGAAGCGGTACAAGCCTTTCACCGCATTTATTTTTCGTTAGCAAAAGACGCGACCTTGAATCTTACTCTCGTTCAACAAGGGAGCGAAAAAGGACAAGTTCGTTGCCATGTGGATTGCGTGGGCGAAGGCGCTTCGGCCCAAATTCATGGTTTAACCGTAGGACGGAAATCGCAACGCCAAGATTTGTGGGTGGATGTTCACCACACCGTTCCCCATACCCAAAGTCACCTCACTGCTTTTGCGGTAGTGCAGGACCAAGCGCATTCTATTTTTAATGGTCAATTGAATATTGAGCCCGGCGCTTTTTTTACCGAGGCTTTTCAAAAAAACAAGAACTTGATTCTCTCTGACCGAGCATCGGTCGATACTTTTCCAAAACTTTTAATTGCCAATAGCGAGGTGAAGTGTGGACATGGAAGTACGGTAAGTTCGCTCGATCCGGAGCAGCTGATGTACCTCCAAAGTCGCGGCATTGATCAGGCCGAAGCGCAGCAAATGGTGCGTACAGGGTTTATGAAGCAAGCCATCGACTGGATTAAAAATACCGAAACCCGCGAAGCCGTCGAACTTGCGCTAGGTTTACGAATCGAAGGGGGAGACGTCAATGATTTTTGAACCTTCGTCCGATTCGATCAATATTCCGCTCGTCAGAGAAGATTTCCCCATTTTTGAACGGAAAATTCAGGGGCGGCCGATTGTGTATTTGGATAATGCATCGACTTCTCAGCGGCCTAAAAAAATGATCGATGCCATGGTTCATTACTATACGCATAGCAATGCCAATGTTCATCGAGGGGTTTATCAACTCAGCCAGGAAGCAACGGATGCTTATGAGTCGGTCCGAGGCAAGGTGGCCCGCTTTTTAAGTGCAAGCGGTGGAACTGTTTCGGAACAAGAAATTATTTTTACGTCTGGGACGACCGGTTCGGTAAATTTAGTATGCCGTTCCTTTGGGGAGTCTTTTTTAAAAGAAGGAGATGTCATTGCAGTGACCCGGATGGAACACCACTCCAACTTTGTTCCGTGGCAGCAATTGGCAAAGCGCAAAAAGGCCCGCTTTGAGATCATCGAGCTGACCGAAGACTTGAAGCTTGATCCCAAAGAGGTAGATCGCGTTTTAGCGTTGAAGCCAAAAATCTTAGCCATGACCTTAATGAGCAACGTCACCGGAGTCATTAATCCCATCGCCTCGCTAGCGTCGCGCTTTAAGCTTGTAGGTACCACCATCGTGATCGATGCGGCCCAGGGAATTGCTCATTTAGATTTGAGTATTGATCGACTTGGTCCGATCGATTTTTTGGCATTTTCTTCGCATAAGATGTGCGGTCCTACGGGAGTAGGCGTTTTATGGGGGAAAAAAAACGTATTGGAAAAAATGCCTCCGGACCAAATGGGAGGCAATATGATTTCCCATGTGGGTGATTTGGATTCGGAATGGAATGAACTCCCCCATAAGTTTGAAGCGGGAACGCCCAATATTGCGTCGGTAATTGGATTGGGGGCGGCCGTTGACTATTTAGAGACGTTAGGCAGACGGCGGATTGAACATTACGAGCAGAAACTGACCGAGTATGTGCTGAAGAAGCTCGAAGGCTTACCGGGGGTCCGTCTTCTTGGGCCAAGCAGCCCCCATCATCGCGGAGCAATTTTTAGTGTGGCGATTGAGGGTGTCCATGCGCACGACTTAGCGACCTTTTTGGATTTGCGCGGAATTTCGGTGCGCGCGGGCCATCACTGCGCCCATCCGTTGATGCAAAAGCTAGGATTACCGGCCACGTGTCGCGCAAGTTTTAGCTTTTACAACACGCCAGACGAGGCCGATTTGTGGGTGGAAGCCCTTCGAGAATCTCAAACGTTTTTTGCAAGAAAGAAGCGCCTATGAGTGACACGTATCGGGAAGTTTTCGGTGAAATATTGGCCGATCATCATGAAGCTCCTCGGAATTGGGGCAAGCTTGAGGGAGCGAATGTAGTGCACGAGCATGGCTACAATCCGCTCTGTGGCGATAAAGTTGATCTTTACGTCAGCGCAGAGAGCGATGGGGCGCTGAAGCTACAGTACCAAGGTGAAGGGTGTTCGATTTGTATGGCTTCGGCGAGTATTATGTCGGAGCGGGTGAGCCAACTGTCCAAAGAGCAGGCGCTGAGCTGGATCGAGGCGTTTCGTGCAAAAATGCAGGGTCAAGAGGGAGCTTCGGTCCGCATATTGCCTGCGGATGAAAGTGGCGATGACCTCACTGCTCTTTATGGAGTGAAGCGTTTTCCAGTCCGCATTAAATGTGCGCTGTTGCCCTGGACCACACTTAAAAAAGCATTGGAAGGTAAAGCGGTATGAAACCCGAATTCTTGGAAGGGTTGCGGCCAGTGGAAGATCCGGAAATGTTTATTTCCATCGTGGATCTTGGTTTGGTCTATGATGCGGAAATCGAAGAAGGGCCGAACGGCAATCAAGGCAAAGTAAAAATGACCCTCACTTCTCCGCACTGTCCGATCGCCGACGTTTTCGTGGGCAATGTAAAGAAAAGAATTTTGGAGTATCCGGGGATCACAGAGGCGGTTGTGGATTTAGTGTTTGATCCAAAGTGGGATCCTGCAACCATGGCATCGGACGAAGTAAAGGACCGGTTAGGTATATGGTAAAAGAAAATCAATATTCAAACGATTATTCCAAATACGGTTTTTCGACCGATATTGAAGAAGACCGTTTGCCGCCTGGGTTATCGGAAGAAACGGTTCGGTTTATTTCTGCAAAGAAAAACGAGCCGCCCTTTATGTTAGAGTATCGGCTGAAGGCACTAAAGACGTGGTCAAAACTGAAGGAACCTACGTGGGCGAGAGTCCATTATCCGCGAATCGATTTTCAATCTATTAGTTATTATTCGGCACCAAAAAAACAAGCGAAGTACGAAAGCCTGGATCAGGTCGACCCCAAATTATTAGAAACGTATGAAAAGTTAGGCATTCCTCTCCATGAACAGAAAATGTTAGCGGGAGTTGCGGTCGATGCGGTTTTTGATTCGGTATCAGTGATGACCACCCAGCGGGATGAGTTAAGTAAGCTGGGGATCATTTTTTGTTCGATGAGTGAAGCCGTGCGAAATCATCCGGAGTTAATTAAAAAGTATTTGGGTACCGTCGTGCCTCCCCAAGATAATTACTATGCGGCGCTGAATTCGGCCGTATTTAGCGATGGTTCGTTTGTTTATATCCCAAAAGGGGTGAAGTGCCCGCTCGATTTATCCACTTATTTTAGAATCAATGCCCAGGGGACTGGTCAGTTTGAGCGAACCTTAATCGTAGCGGACGAAGGGGCCGAAGTGAGTTACATGGAAGGCTGTACTGCGCCGATGCGCGACGAAAACCAACTCCACGCCGCGATTGTAGAATTAGTAGCGCTAGATCATGCGACGATCAAATATACGACAGTCCAAAATTGGTATGCAGGGGATCGTGAGGGCAAAGGCGGAATTTATAATTTTGTGACCAAACGCGGACTCTGCAAGGGCGCGCATTCGAAGATTTCATGGACTCAGGTTGAGGTGGGGTCGTCGATTACTTGGAAATACCCGAGTTGCATTTTGGCAGGAGATCATTCGGTGGGCGAGTTCTATTCGGTCGCCATTACCAACGAGTGTATGCAGGCCGATACGGGCACAAAAATGATTCATTTGGGAAAGAACACCCGAAGTAGAATTCTTTCGAAAGGGATTTCTACAGGGCGCGGAAAAAATACCTATCGCGGGTTAGTTGTCGTACAGCCGCAAGCGTCGGGCGCGCGTAATCATACGCAGTGCGATTCACTGTTGATTGGGGATGAGTGCGAAGCGAATACCATTCCTTATATTCAGGTAAAAAATAAAACCGCGGTAGTCGAGCACGAAGCGACCGCTTCAAAAGTTTCTGAAGAACAGCTTTTTTATTTACAGTCGCGCGGGGTCGCGCCCGAAGATGCAGTAAAATTGATTATTAACGGGTATTGCGACGAAGTTTTTAAGCAATTGCCGATGGAGTTTGCGCTGGAAGCAAACCGTTTGTTGGAATTAAAACTAGAGGGATCTGTGGGCTAATGAACGCCGAGATTCAGGCCAAAGATGTTTTGGCGGTGCCTGGAAAAATTTTTCTGTTGGGTGAATACAGTGTTCTGAAAGGTGCACCCAGTCTGGTTGCGACCATTAAGCTTTATGCGTCCGAACCGAAACTGGGCTTTGGATCCTCGACGGCAAAGTGGGTGCTGGACAATGCGAATAGTCCGATGCCGTTAGATACACTTTCATTATGGAAAAAATATAGTGGCTTGAATCCGCGGGCCAGCGGGGCCGATTTGATCGCGCAAAATGAAGCCTTTCTAGGGAATGGCGCGCTTTTTAAAGTTTCGGTAGATCGGGTCGGACTTCAACTCCAGTGGAGCGCAGTGGAGCTTAAACCGTTGCATCGGGCGCTTTTTTCACAAATCCATGTGTTTTCGGCCGCGCATGACTTGAATCGAAAACTAAGAACGGACGTGGCGCTCAGGAAAACGCTCCCGTTAGATCAGTTGCCGGATTCATCGCCGTTGATTGACCGATTTTTACGGGCACAATCGATTGCCGATCTATCGCTGCTGACGGAGTGGTCCGATCAATTGATTGCGCTTGGATTAGAAACACACGCGGCAAGCCAAGATCGGCAGTTTATTGCGGGCTTAACGGGAGTGGTCGGTGTAAAGGGCTGCGGCGCGGGCCTAAATGATGTTTTTTTAGTTGCGATCGACTCGCCGCAATCGGCGGCGATTGTTGATCACATTGCGACCGAGCGACGCATTCATTATTTGGGAAGCCTACAGGATCGCCTATGGAACGCGTAGCAAAAGCGTTTGCGCCGGTGAATATTGCGTGGATTAAGTACATGGGCAAAGATCAGGGGTTGCCCGCGAATCCAAGTTATTCGATTACTCTTTCTTCGCTCGGTACAACCGTGACGCTTTGTGCTTTTACGGAAAATCAAAGTCCGGTCGAGCAGTCTGAAGAAACGGTTTTTGAATTTTTAGAGGGAAGGTACCTCCCGCCCGTGGCAGGTCAAGAAAAGCTATTTCGGTTTTTGAATCGCCGGGAGCTTTGGAAATCGGCGCTGAATGAATTGGGGTATCCGGTTCAATTTCCACACCGCGTGGGGATCGAAACCATGAACAATGCTCCGGCTGCTTCAGGGATAGCAACTTCGGCCTCAAGTTTTGCTGCTTTTACGGTGGCATGGGCTGCGCTTTTGGTGGGTGAACGTCACGACGAGCTAAAAATAAAGATCGCCATTGATGAAAAAACCAAGAAGACGCTCGCACAGTTAGCCAGTCAAGGATCGGGGAGCGCGTGTCGGTCCTTAAGTGGTCCGTGGGTGGATTGGGATCCGCTCGAGGGAATCCAAGCCGAGACCAATCCTGGCGTCCGATGGAACGATTTGATTTTCCTCGTCGACTCACATCCAAAAGCAGTATCGTCCTCGGAAGCACATGCGCGGGTCAAAACTTCGCCGCTTTGGACAGGTCGGACGGAGCGCGCCCGGAAGCGATTGATTGAGCTTAAAATTAAGCTTAAATCACAAGCAAAAATTTC
>CAIMNF010000068.1 GCA_903842755.1 Oligoflexia bacterium | reverse complement strand
TTTAAAAGCAGGTAATTGATCGCACTCCGTTTGTGGCACATAAGCGCTGGAGATTCCAATATACAACTCATTTTTATATTTTCCATATTGAAACCCTAAAAGATCAACCATTGTTGCCCCGCCTGATAATTTTCCTTGGTAGTTCGGAGGATAATACAGACTCCTAAAAATCGTTGAATACGGTAAAATATTCTGTGATGACTCAAAAAAGTCGGAAGACGTATATTTTCCAGTAAAACTTGTACTTCCGTTTTGAACAAGAACAAACCCACGCGTAGTGTCTTCTGGAAATGTGCAAACCTGTATATTTACCCAATCCCCGGTACCGGAATTGGAGATTTGAAGAGTAGAGAGAAAGGCATTATTATAGTGAGTCGTATTACTAAACCCCTGAATAGTCACCGCATTATAGATAGGATACACCTGGTTATTTGGATCACACCCCTCTCCAATTGCTCCAATCACGCCTGCCGTAGCTGGGCTAGGGTTCGGACCAGCACCGAAAAATACGAACTGGGGCGCAACAAACTGCCCTAAGTGAGCGGGATCGTAAGAGACGTCATAACCCTCTTCCCAAACTTTCACTGTATCGCTATTTCCGTAATATCCATAGGGATTGGAATACGAAATAATCAGGTCAGATTTGATGCAAACTTGGGCCGAATAATAATACGTCTGATAGGAAGGCACAAAGTTTCCGACATTCACTTGGGCGGTGGCTATTTGAGATAAACTATCCGTCACTGTGAATTGCACAGTTTGGGCTGCGCTCACGGGCGAAGGCGCAACATAAAGAACGGAATAGGCGGCCGGCGATGGCGCTGGATAGCCGCCTCTGGTTCCGGTGAGTGCAACTGGAGTTTTAAGTGTCCCTTGATTGGAGCCTGCGCTCGTGATTGCAAATTGATACGGCGGCGTGCCGCCGCTAGCTATTAGTTCCATCGTGTTTCCCGGTGAAATATTCTGAAAGTTGGCGGTCAAAGTGGGCTGTGGTGGCTTTGGCGGCGCAACGGCTATTTCAGCAAAGGCAGTTTCCGTCTGGTCACCGCCGCCTAAGCTTTGACTGCTATCTGAAACCTGAATCTGGGCCGTAAAAGTTCCCGATGATGGCGCAATGTAAAGCGCGGTGGCTACACCGGTACTATCCGGGTAAATCGGAGCAGTGGTATTCAAGGTCCCATACCCCCCTCCACCGTTGACTACCGCAAACGAATACGGTGGCGTTCCGCCACTTACCGTAAGCAATACAGTTTGCCCCGTCAAAATAGACGAAGCCGATGCAGACAACAGAAGGAGCGATGGTGCCTCGCCCTGAACAGTTAAAGCGCGGTAGGTAACCTGCTTAGACTGATCCGAGATCATGACGGTACAATTTTGTGAATGCGTAGTCTGAGATGTGTTAGTAAAGGTAGTGCCAACCAATTGCCCAAACGAGCAACCGCCAAAAAAGTTATACAAATAAGGCGGAAGTCCGCCGGAAACTTGAATTTGAGCGCTGGCTCCACTCGCCACGAAGGATGATGGAAGGATTGAAACATTGAGTAAGGAAGGTGGCGAAACATTCGGTTCGGATGATCCTGAAGTCGACACGGAACCCGAAGTGCCATTCGCCGAATTTCCAACAGCTGCACCAAGATTTTGACCACCGCCTCCCACTCCCGGTACCACGCAGGTGGCATTTTGAAACAAAAAAGTGAGAACGAATAAAACCAGTGTAGCCAAAAGAGGCTGTTTCAATCGCTTTAACTTAATGAGCTTCCTGAGTAAAGTCCGATTCACTTTTAACTTATCGGAATTTCAGCTCAAAGCTTAAATTTTAACCGTGTCAAAAGATTACTTAGACTGTTCCAAATAAACTTTAATTTTAAGCATCACCCGTGGAATGCGATCCCATTGCGCTCTTCCCAAACTGGACTTCATCACCAAGTCTTGTAGCGACTTTGCTTGATTTGTTTTTAGGTATTCTTTCAATCGTGGCGAGCCGTGTTTGAGCAAATATTGCCGGGCAAAGGGGGTCACGTGGCTTGGCATTGCAAAGGGCAGCATCTGACCTTCTATTTCTAAGGGGCGCACTTGCTGCGAATAAACAGGATAGCGATTCAGGTCGATTGCCGTTACTTTTCCATCCGCGATCATCCAATTTAGGGGATGAAAATCATCGATACTCAATAACGTGGTCAAAATCCAAAGATCAGTCACATCTTGTAATTGCTCGCTTGTCAGCGCCGCCTTAAGCACGGCGGTTACCGTTTTAAAGGCTTCTTGCTGTGAACCTTCATGGATTTGGCCCACGATTTTTTCGGCGATCCACTCTAATTCTGAACCATGGTCCTTTGGACCTTTTGTACCCGTTATTTGTTCAAGTTCTACTTTTAAGACCTTGATTTGCTGCGGCTTCCAATTGGCAATGGTGCTAATCAAACGCGTCTTATAGCCTTTCAGTGAATAATACTTTAAATTAAGATCCCTTACTTCAAAGAGGACCCGCGATTCAAATTCGTTCAACCCTCGGGATTCTAAATACTCAAGGCCACTTTGCCCCTGAACGAAGGACTCGACCGTCCATTCTCGGCGAATCGAACGAAACGCTTGTCGGGCAATCTCGCTTTCTTCGGGTGATAACTTTCGAAGCGGATTTGCGTGGGCCCCCGGCATCCCGTTGATAAACTGATTCACAAAAACCGCCCAATCGGAACCGCCATTGGAATAGGATCTTGCCACCAATTTTTTTCCCTCCGGAGTCTCAAAAACCATAGTTCCGAAATCAGAAAGGGTGTGAATTGAATTTAGTTTAATGGCCGAAAGTGGCGCAAGGTAGTCTTCGCATGCTGCATAGGAAACGGCACAGCTGACTAAAAGATAGACGCCAATCCATGCCCGAAACGGGAAAAATTTGAACCAAGGCTTTTGCGGGGACATCAGCAAGAACAAGTGCAAATCATAGGCCAATTTATTGCCATTTGCCCTCGCGAATACGGGGGGAACGGGGACGGAATCTGCCTGGTACGCTCTTTGCTAAACTGTCGGTCATGAATGTGCAGAAAAATTTTCTCCTACGGAAGTGCCCCCTATTTTTTGTGGGCGTGTTAAGCCTAATCGCGGCCAAACCGGTCCATGCAAGCTCCCTTTATACTTGTTCAGGCACTGCATTCGTGAAAATTTCGGAAGCTTCTGGGAAAAGCAGCCAAGAATGCGTTGGTCATTTATCCATCACCGCAACCCACGAAAAAGCAACCAAGTCTGAACCTGGAACCCTAATCGGATCTTGGTTCATTTCGTTTCAAGACCAATCTAACTTCAGTGGATGCGAAAAATTAAAACTGAATGGCGGTAGCACCTTAACGGGCATCGCTCCCCACAAAGCAATGAAAGGAACCGAAGCTTTAAAAATCTACCTTACTTTGCCGAACACGCCGCCCGAAGTGGTGACCTTAACTGCAGAAATCAACAAATCGGCAATTACTGGCACTGCTACCTTAACCAATCCCTATTTAGGTGATTCCACAAATCAGGCAGGAAGTTTAACGGTCACTTGCGTAGCGTCAACTCTCCAATGAAAATTTTCATGAACCCTTTCTTTAACGATTAGGCCGCTCCACTCGCACTTTTTTTCCTTTGATTCTGCCGTTCTGTAAACGCTCTAACGCTAAGCTCGACACCGTCTTAGCGACGGCCACATAGGCATAAAAATCATGGATTTCAATTTTGCCGATGTCGGTTCCCTTCAGGCCACCGGCCTCGCCGGTTAAGGCGCCTAAGATGTCACCGGGGCGCATTTTGTTTTTGCGTCCCTCAAAAATTAGAAGTGTATCCATTTTTGCAGCCAGGGTAAACGATTCCGGCTTGCCCTTTTTGAAGGGTTCAACTTGTGCCCCATTCACGATGCTTTCTTGGACCCAGGGTTTGTTTTTTTCGCGCGAAAGGATCAAGCTAATAGCCTTGCCCTTTTTGCCGGCGCGGCCCGTTCGGCCAATGCGATGGGTATACACCTCGGGTTTTTGGGGCAAGTCATAGTTGATGACTAAGTCTAAATCCGCGACATCAATTCCCCGCGCGGCAACATCCGTTGCGATCAAAATTCGAATGCTCTGATTCCTAAACTTAGCCATGACTAAATCGCGCTCGCGCTGTTCTAAATCCCCATTTAAAACGGCACAGCTGATGGCTTCTTTTCCGCCGCCGCTTTCTCTTGCCAATCGGTTTAGGTCGCGCTCGACTTCAAACGTCGTGGCCTTTTGATTACAAAAGACAATCGCAGATTCTGGTTGATCCTTTGCCAAGATTTGAAGCAAAATTTCCGGTTTGTCCTCTAACGATTCCATTTCGTAAAGCACTTGTTCCACGGCTTGGTTCTGTGGGGTTTCAGCTGCAGCATCCGGTTGGATTTTAATCATCTCTGCCGCTTTTTGAAACCGGGAGGACATCCGCTCAATTCCCTTCGGAAACGTGGCCGAAAATAAAACCGTTTGTCGCTCCTCCGGCAGGGCACCTAAAATGGCTTCCATTTCTTCTTGAAAGCCCATTTCTAACATTCGGTCTGCTTCATCCAGCACGACAGTTCTAACGAAAGATAAATCTAAATTTTGGCGCTGGAGGTGGTCCAGCACTCGGCCTGGAGTACCCACCACCCAATGCACGCCTTGTTCCAACAAACGCGCCTGCGGCCCTACGGGACTGCCCCCTGCAAGCTCTAACACCTGCAGTCCAATCTTTTTTCGCCCAAGTTTTCGCACTTCGCGCGTAACTTGCGCGCAAAGCTCGCGCGTGGGGCACAAAATCATCGCTTGAATTTTGCGATTGCTTCGTTTTTGATCGATCAAAATGCGCTCCAGAATGGGGAGCGTAAAGGCCGCCGTTTTTCCGCTTCCGGTTTCGGATTGACCAATCACGTCTTTTCCGTCGAGCAGTAAGGGAATGGTTTCGGCTTGAATCGGAGTCATGAACTCAAACCCCAATGCTTGAACCACAGCCAAGCTATCCGCCGACAATTTTAACGAACTAAACCGTTTACGATCCAAGCAAGCTCCCCAACTCTTCCCAACGGGCGAGTTTTTCATTCAAGACCATTTGATTTTTCACCTGCTCGTCGATGTATTTTTTTAGTTCATCCTGCTGCTCAGGCGAAACCTCTTTTGCAATAAGGTCATTTAGTTCACTTTGGCGGGATTCCAACGTAACGATCGCAGCCTCGGTTTCTTTAAACTCTTTTTCCCAAGCGCGCTTTTGATTGTTAGAAACGGCATTTTTTTGAGCCGCTCTTGAAGGAGATTTTTGATTCGAATCGCTTGCGCCGCTTTCACTTTTGGGGTGAGTAGTTTGCGGCCGCTCTGGATCGAGCTTCGCCAATGAATCGCCTCGCGGCTTGCGCATCCGTTCGCGCGTCTCTTGCACTTTTGTGGCCAAATATTCTTCATAACTAATCACCAACGGGATGATTTTTCGGTCCTTGATTTCCAGTAGCTGGTCCACAAGCGGCGAAACAAAGTCGCGATCGTGCGAAACTAAAACCAAGGTTCCTTGATAATCCATGAGCGCTTGAAGCAAGACTTCCCTGGATTCCGCATCCAAATGATTGGTCGGTTCGTCGAGCAACAAAAAGTTATTCGGGGTTAACAAAAGCTTTGCCAATGCAACGCGTGCTTTTTCGCCCCCAGAAAGGACCTTAATTTTCTTGTAAACATCTTCACCCGTAAATAAGAATGCGCCCGCAATCGCTCGCACTTGGGCAAGTTCAAGCTTTGGCGCAGTCACCTCTAATTCCTGTAAAATGGTCCACTCTAAATGCAAGCTCTCTGCTTGCATCTGCGAATAATATCCCACTTGCACTTGGTGCCCTAACTTCAAGGTTCCCGCAGTGAGGGGCAAACTGCCGGGCATGCCTTGAGCAAGGGCTTTGAGGAGCGTAGTTTTCCCTGCACCATTTACCCCAACAATTGCAACGCGTGAGCCGCGTTGGAGAATCCAGTCAAACTGAGTAAAAATTGTTTTCTCGGGGAACTGCATGGCAGCCCCCTTGACCGTCACCACTTCTTTTCCGCTGGGCGGGCAAGGC
>CAIMNF010000067.1 GCA_903842755.1 Oligoflexia bacterium | reverse complement strand
CAACGACCAAAATAAGGTCGTCGTCTTTTTTTAGGCCAAGCGACATCAGCGACATAATGGATTTCCCATTTTTGGAAACCCCATTTGCCTTTACGGAAACATTTGATTTAAACTCGCTGGCTTTTTTAGCAAAAATACCCGCAGGGCGTGCATGCAAACCCTCGGCATTTGTAATCTTGAGCACTACTTCCATAAACCATCTCCTTCATCAAGGTTTTGCCCAAATTGGGGCACTACTTTAATATCTGAAAACTGATCCGCATTGGTAATCACTACAGGAGTAATCAGGGATTTTGCTTTTTGCTCAATCAAACTTCGATTAAACTCCAACAAAACCTGGCCTTTTTTGACTTGATCGCCCTCTTTCACAAAGGCTTTAAATCCTTCGCCGTTTAATTGAACGGTGTCAATCCCTACATGAATCAATACTTCAATTCCCTCTCTCGATTCAAGTCCAATTGCATGGAAGGTTCTAAATAAAGTGGCTACCTTACCATCGAACGGAGCAACGACGCGATTTCCGGAAGGTAAAATCCCTACCGTGTTCCCCATCAATCCCTGGGCAAACGTTTCGTCCGGTATTTCGCTCTTATTCAAAAACTTACCGGACAATGGAGAACCTACTCGCTCTGCAGAATCCACGGATTGAGCAATTAATTTTTGAATCTCGCCTTTTAAAAAGTCAGACTCCACTCCGAAAACAATCTGTACATTGCCTCCCCCCGCAATCATCACCCCGGAGGCACCCCAGCGTTTTAGGGTAGCTTGGTCCAATGCGGAGTCGTTTTTAAGCTTGAGTCGCAATCGAGTAATACAGGCATCCAGTGAAACAATATTATTTTTGCCTCCCACCGCCTTCAGAACTGCGGTCGCTTTCGCAACCAGATCCTTGGAGGATGATTGTGCACGTGAAGTTCCACCGACTCCGACCGACTCATCACTCGCGTCATTCCGCTCGTCTTCGCGACCAGGCGTCTTAAAATTAAAAAAGCCAATGGCCCAATAAAAAATTCCAAAATACAAGGCGGCCATTACTGGACCAACCACTAAAAACAAAAGCGAAATATTTTTTTGATTAAAAAACCCAAGGGCCAAGTCAATGAGCGATGCCGAAAACGTGTACCCCAGATGAATGTCCAACGCATTCGTAATGACTCCGGACAAAAATGCCAGCGCAGCGTGGATAAAATAAAGCGGTGGAGCCACAAACGTAAATGCAAACTCAATTGGTTCCGTAATTCCCGTAATCATTGAGGTGAGCGCAGCGGTGAGCATCACCCCCGCCACTGCCTTCCTATTTTCAGGCTTTGCCCGCATCGCCATGGCAAATGCAGCGGCCGGCAACCCGAAGATCATCATCGGGAACTCGGATGCCATAAAACGCCCCGCACTCGGATCGCCCGCAAAGTAACGTGTTGCTTCGCCCTTCACCACTTGGCCGGCGGCCGTGGTGTATGAACCAAACTCATACAGAAAGCTTGGATAGAAAACATGGTGTAATCCGACGGGGATCAATAGGCGCTTAATCGAAGCGTACAAGCTTGGGCCAAAGTAAGAACCCATAACGCCTTCACCAAAACTATGAATTCCATTTTGAATGGGTGGCCAAACCACGACAAAAACCAATCCCATGAGCACTGCACCCACAACCGATAAAATGGGAATCAATCTTTTGCCCGAGAAAAAACCAAAAATCGGATTCAGCTTCAGTTGATGAAAACGATTATAGAGTGAAGCAACCATGAGCCCCACCGCAATACCGCCAAGAACCCCGCAATTAATCGGGCTTGGCAAGTTCAACATTTCGCTAAAAGATTTTAAAAGCGTTGTGAAAACAAAGTAACCGGTAACCGCCGCCAATCCAGAAATTCCAGCGGCGCCTGTAAATCCAATCGCCACACCTACCGCAAAAATCAACGCGAGCTGCTCAAAAATAACCAAGCCGCAGGAATACATCACCTTTCCAAAGTGAAAAAATAATGAATGATCGTTTTTCGTAAAATCGGTAAACAAACGTCCAAACGCTACCATGAGACCCGCTGCTGGCAACACACTGACCGGCACCATCAAGGCTTGACCGAGGCGTTGGAGAAGAGCAAAAAACGAATGCCACTTAGCTTTTATAAAATTTTCTTGCATAACGTTCAAAATACTCAGAAACCCATTCAGATGACAAGGGTTTAGTGAGAATCGACTCATCTAAAATCAATGAATTCATACTCGAGCCTAATACGCGGATATACACCTTACCTGGACAGAACACGCAAAATGTTTCTTAATTGAGCGATGACTATCAACCCAATTTCCGCGGACGTCGTAATCATTGGTGCAGGTGGTGCGGGACTGATGTGTGCAGCTACCGCCGCTCGACGAGGACGGAGCGTGATCGTCCTGGATCACGGAAACAAAGTGGGCGGCAAAATTCTCATTTCGGGCGGGGGCCGCTGTAATTTTACAAATACGGGAGCTACCGCTGCGAATTACGTCTCCCAAAATCCACACTTTGCGAAATCCGCACTTTCGCGCTACACCCCCCATGATTTCATCGCCCTTGTGGAGCGACACCAAATTTCCTACCACGAAAAAAAACTAGGCCAGCAATTTTGTGATCATTCCGCGCAAGAGATTGTCGACCTCCTGGTAAAAGAATGCAAAGACGCCGGCGCACAACTCCAACTCGGCTGTAAAATTAATTCCATTGATTCTACTCCAGCATTTCGCATTAACACTTCCTTGGGGCAGTATTCGGCCCCGGCGTTAGTGATTGCAACTGGAGGACTTTCAATCCCTAAAATTGGGGCTACGGACTTTGGCTATCAAGTGGCAAAGCAATTTGGATTGTCGGTTGTTCCGACGGCACCTGCACTGGACGGCTTTACGCTGAATCGAATCGACGCGAGTCACTTTGGGGATTTGAGCGGACTTTCGTTCGACAGCACCATCACGTGCCACTTTGGAACGCCTCAGGAAATCCGTTTTCGCGAAAACATTCTCATCACCCACTCGGGACTGAGCGGTCCCGCAACACTACAAGCGTCCTTGCACTGGAAAACTGGCGAGCCCGTCTGGATTGACTTTTTGCCCCAGCTCAAAGAGCAAAACACCGACTTTTTCGAACTCCTGATGTTGCGTAAAAAAAAGGGGATCAAATCACAAATAAAGAATTTACTTAGCGAACTGCTCCCCAGCCGCCTTGCCGAAAGGTTGTGTGAAATTCATTTTCCCTCGCCATTGCCCTTGCCTGATGTTTCCGAGAAAGAACTCCAACGCTTCTGCCAAATCCTTCATCACTTTGAACTCATCCCCCAAGGTACAGTGGGATACAATAAAGCCGAAGTTACGCGCGGAGGAGTCGACACAAACGAGCTCTCCTCCAAAACAATGGAATCTAAAAAAATTCCTGGCCTTTATTTCATTGGCGAAGTGGTTGACGTCACCGGCTGGCTGGGCGGCTACAACTTTCAGTGGGCATGGGCTTCGGGGCACGCTGCCGGAAGTTTTGCCTAAAGCAAACGTTATTTTTGGGCGATGAACGCATGCACCGAATACACTTCCAGCTGCCGACCATGCTTAAAGAAAAGCCAGGGAATATGATCGACTCGCTCCTTTATCTTTAGTCCTAATTTTTCGTAAAGAGATTCAACAATTTCTGACGACTGGAAGCCACGCCCCTTCCATTCCTTTGCAAACTCCTTTCGAAGCTGTTCGGCCACCGTTTCGTGCCAAATATAAGGACAACTTTGAATCACCCGGCCCCCAGCCCGAGCCAAATCGAATTGAGCTTTTGCCAAACTCTTTGGCTCATCGACCATATCTAACGCATTCAAAGCAATCGCGACATCCCAAGAACCTTTACGGACGGGCGGTCGCTCAAAATCACTCACCACGAAATCCAGGTGCCGATGATGGTGAACAGCAACGGGAATTTGAACTTGCCTACTCAGCTGGCCTAAAATCAAGTCATCCGGTATAAAAAAAGAATCCTGCGGATACGGCACTCCGCAATTTAAATGCCTTGCAAGAGCAATGCTGGCAAATGAACTATCCACTCCAATGTAGCGTTCGATATTGCTCTCCAATGCGCGTGCCAGACCACCGACTCCACATCCCAATTCTACGACACTGAGCCGATCTTGCTTAAGCCAACTTTTAATTTGCGCGAATGGCCCGTGATCCCAGTATTCTTCAATTACTTTTTGAATGACCGGGCTGGGAGAATGAATCTGTGAGGCTTTTAAATAATGGGTCATCAAATAAAGGGCGGTCACTCTTTCTGATTCTAAATCTTCTTCAAAATGTTCGCGCGCGCTTTCTTGCCATTCGTACTTTGCTTCAATATAGGCCTCCCGGTAGAGCGCAGGGATCTCTTGTTCAGGCACCACTTTCGATATTCCTTTGACGTGATGGCAAAGATAGGTCTCGACATCCTCCACCAATAGGGCGACTCCACCCAAGATAGGGAAATCTTTATGACAGGATTGGCACTGAAGATTACCCGAACTCACTTCCGAGGCTTCTCGATCTCCCTTTTGATGATTCAGGACTAATTTTCCGCGATCTTCGCAGGAGGGACAACGTAAGAATTCTACCGTAGACTTTAGCATAAGACAGCATTATCGCTGTTCTTTACCAGAAGTAAACCCTATCCAAAATTTAGAAGTAGATATTCTGCGGGATTCCAGTCATATTCTTTCCCATGCAATCAAAAACTCAAAAAATGAACGTTGTTAGAATGAACAGTTTTACTTTATTTTTACTCCTTTCTCTAATTTGTATCGCACAGGGCAGAAGCGAAGCCAGCTCCGTTCTGTTTAAAACGATTCAGTACTCGGATCAAGGAACGCTCCTAGAAAGCGTGATTTCACTTCCAGCGAATACAAAAGCAAAACACCCTGGCATCCTGGTCGTCCCCGACTGGATGGGCATTGGTCCAGTGGTTAAAAGCCAAATCGAAAAACTTTCTCAACTGGGCTATACCGCAATGGCTGTCGATGTTTACGGTAAAGAAAATCGCCCAACTAACACCGAGGAAGCAGCAAAAATTGCAGGCAAGTTTAAAGCCGATCGAAAATCTACGCGCACCCGAATTCAATTAGCGCTTAACGAATTACTTAAAAGCCCCGGAATTGATCCTACACGAATAGCCGTGATGGGCTATTGTTTCGGCGGAATGGTTGCCCTTGAGCTGGGACGTTCGGGGGCTGACGTGAAAGGGATCGTGACCTTTCATGGAACTCTGAATACGCCGACTCCCCAGGACGCTCAACACATCAAGGGGCAAGTTTTAGTTTTCCACGGTGCCGACGATCCGTACGTCAATAGCCAGGAAGTAGAATCTTTTGAGAAAGAAATGAAAGAGGCAAAGGTGGATTGGGAACTGGTGAAGTACGGCGGTGCCGTGCACTCTTTTACTAACCCAAATGCAGGTTCCGATCCGAGCAAGGGTGCCGCCTATAATGCGGCTGCCGATGCAAAGTCTTGGTCGGCCCTGGTTCTATTTTTAAAACGGATTTTTACTCCTACCCCCTAAGCAATCGACTTAAAAAGCTGGAGTGCTTTTACCTTTTGCTGGGCGTGGTCAACGAGCGGCACAATTTTATTTTGTCCTTCTGTCCAACGGCGGATGTACGTGAGGTCTGGGTCAAACCGCTCTTGCTGAAGTGCTGGATTAAAAATTCGGAAATAAGGCTGCGGATCGCACCCCGTAGAAGCGGCCCACTGCCAGCCCCCATTGTTTTCGGCCAAATCGCCATCGAGCAGGGTTTCCATAAAATAGCGTTCCCCCCACCGCCAGTCGATCAGCAAGTCTTTCGTTAAAAAAGAGGCTACAATCATTCGCACCCGATTATGCATCCACCCCGTATTTAAAAGTTGCCGCATACCTGCATCCACGATTGGAAATCCTGTATTTCCTTCCTTCCAGCGTTCAAACCAATCCTCCCGATTTTCCCAGCGAATGGCGTCGTATTTTCGGTGAAAACATCCGGTTTCTACATAAGGAAAATGAGCCAGAATGTGAAAATAGAACTCCCGCCAGATGAGCTGTGACATCCACTTTTCCCTTGCCTCACTGGGAGGTTGGCGAACTAATAGCGCAAGCAACTGAGGCACAGTAAATGAGCCATTTTTAAGATAGATAGACAGTTGCGAAGTCCCCTTTTCCGCAGGTAAATCCCGCTGCGTGGGGTATTGAACCAACTTCTTCTGAGTAAAAAAGTGTGCCTGAGCCAATGCTTTTTGAAATCCTACCGCAGGAATTGGAATTTTTACCTTAAGTGCTGTGTCCCGCAAAAACTCTTCCAAACATCGCGTCGATTGCTCGCGAATTTTTGAATCAATGAGGACGCGAGCTAACGCACGCGGCTGGGTATTGAGCCCCTCCGCAGATTCAATCAAGCGGCCTTTCACTTCCGCAGACTCGAAGATTTGGAGCCATTTCTTTTTGAAAGGGGTAAAGACCTGGTAAAAAGGAGACCCCGAAGTGGCATCATTTTTTAGCAATTCATTGGGCTCAATCATCAGATGATCCCGTGCCGTCTCTACTTCGATTCCAAATTGAGCTTGGAACAGCGTCTCTAACTCTTGGTCGCGCTGAAGCGCAAAAGGCTCATAATCGCGATTCCACGTGATTTTAGTTGGAAGCCCAACCGTTCCAGAGAGCTCACTCAAAAACCGTGGAAACGATTCTTTCGGCCCCCCATCTAGAATGATCAAATCGCCCCCTAAAGCT
>CAIMNF010000066.1 GCA_903842755.1 Oligoflexia bacterium | reverse complement strand
TCTTATTCTTCTTATTCTTCAGGTTTGATCAATTCAAAAAGTTGCGCCAGAACAACTCACTCAGTTGTAGGGCAGTGGCCCAGTTCAATTCACGGGGTTCCTTCGCTCAAATTGATTCGCGTTTTTACAAATTGAATATTAGACCGAAGGCCGTAAAGCGATTCTGAATGCTGAAGAGGAATTTTCATGTTTCGAACTTTTTGTTCGATCTCGTCTAAGCGTTTAAAAAAGATTTGAGCCTCCGCATGGGTTGCTGTTAAGGGAATTTCATTTTCCAGGACTTTGAGTTCTCCGTAACATTTGTAAATTTTATTCTTGATTTGCCACTGCTGAAACTGGGGAATAAGTCTTAACACCGGAAGCACTACCGCGATGGTTGGAATAACCAGAAAAATAAATCGCTGGACGAGTGTCGCAATCCAAAATGGCAAATAGCGATGCCAAAAAGGCGTGCCGGATTTGTAAAATTCCTTAGCGTCATCGTTAAGGGCGAATTGATAATCCTTGTTTTCGGGGAATTCCCCTTTTTTCTCGAAAATTTCGGATTCGCCGTGAACCTGTGATGCGACCTTTAACAACAAATAAATGAGCGCAGGGTGTAGGTTGTCTTTAATTAAAAGCGTTGCCGTGGGGCCGATGAGGTCTACGTCTTGGGTCGGAATGTTTTTTTCCAGGTCAATCACCCCCCGTGGAAGAACTAGGTGATGAAGATAGGGCAGCTTCCGTGTGATTGCCTCCGCCTGATCAATGCTCATGAGCTTGAGCGAGGAGTCATGAAAAAGTTTTGAATGACCGATTCGTCCGCTGTACCCATGAACGCAGCTGCGTCGACTTGTCCTTGAATAAGGGCATCAGCGGCTTTGTCCCAAACGTCCTCAGTCAAGGTGGTATTTTGTGAATTTAAGCCCGCCGCTTTAATGATATTTTCAACCAAAATATGGGTGCCGCCACCCGTAGGTCCAATTGCAAATCGTTTTCCCTTCAAATCAGAAATCTTACTCAATGTCGTTTTGGAGCGATAAAAAATCCAGATCGGCTCGTAGTATAAACTTCCCAGGGAGGACAAGTCTGGGCTTTTTTCTTGATTGCCAAGGCCATCATGTACAAATCCCACGGACACGTCTGACTTCTCGTCGTTCAGGCGATCTAAATTCTCCTCTGCGCCGGAGGAGGAGCGAAGTTCCAAAGTAATGCCGTCTTCTTTCATGAGGTCCTGATACTCTTTAGCGTAGTAATGGTAGTTTCCTTCGCCTTCGCCCGTTGAAATGACTAAATGATTTGGTGGGGCTGGGTCCGCATAGCGATGGATCACAATGCCTGCGAGAATAATAATGGCAATCCACGCGATCCAGATGCCATAGGGAAAACGCGGAGCCACAATTGGAAGGGGAGAGGTTTTGTCTTCAGGGATTTTCATAGGTCCTATTTTGTACGGGTGTCGCCTTGGAAATCAAGGTTTTTGATGAACTGAGGATGGTTTAAAATTTTTTCGATGAACTTCGTTTGTTCGAACTCCGGCAGTCCAGCGGGAAGTTTGGAATCGCTCCGCTTCCAGCGTTCTAGCCAAGAATGATCGAGCAGTCGATACGGCAAGTTTGCCATCGTCGGATCAAAATTAAACGCAATCGTCGTCGACTCCTTTGGGCCGGTTGCGGGGCCATACGCAACAAAAAAACCTTCATTTAATAACTGGGCACGAACCCGGGTCGATGCCGAATAGGTTATGAATTGCGTTTGGTTCTGGTTGCACTTATTAAAAATCTTTTGGAAAGTGGAACTCGTCCAAAACTCAGAATTGGTTTTAGATGAAAAAGGATCGAAGTAAATTAAATCGGGAGCGGGAGTGTTCTCGAACGTTTGCAAAAAATCGCCTTGAGCGAGACTCCACTTTAAGGGATAAGTCGGGTGTGACCAGCTGCCGTTTTTGATCAAGGAATCGGGACCAGGGTGCCGCAAAAACTGAAAAAAATTTTTATGGTGGAGCGCAAGTCGAAGTGAGTTCAGGTCCGATTCAAAACTATAAATTTCGACGGTGCAATTTAAAAGTGGATCGCTCTCGAACTCTTTTTGGATGGCTTCAATGGCCAAAAGGGCATTCGTTGCTGCTCCGAGACCCACATCCCAAAGAATCAATTTTGGTTGTTCATGAAGACGGGTTTTAAAATGAGAGGGAGCAACATAAACCTGGAGAGACTCTTCCGTCGGTGAGTTTACCGAATGCATGACTTCCCCAGAACTTTGTTGACCAATGCTTGCAAAGCCTTTCGGAGAAATGAGTACCTCGTAGTCCCCTAGCTTTTTATACTTTTCAAAACGGTTTACTTTCGTTTTTCTGGGCGGCTTGGGGGGATTCGCATCGTCGCTTTGACTGAGTTCTTCTCTTTTTTTGGAGTAAAATGAATGAAAGGAATCTAATAAAATTGTTTTTCGGATGGTGCTCATCAGTTGATGATAAAAGGTTAAATTATGCAGTGTTAGCAAATGCCAGCCCAAAGTTTCTTCGGTCTTCACTAAGTGATGCAAATAGGCCCTTGAGTAATTCTGGCAAGTGGTGCAGCCGCATTGGGGATCGAGCGCGTCTTCTGAGAACTTATACACGCTTCGCCGAAGTTGAAATTTTCCTTGGTGAGTAAAGGCAACCCCTCGTTGAGCTAGTTGAGAAGGCAGAATGCAGTCGAATAAATCAATGCCCCGGTGAACTGCCTCTAAGATGTCCAACGGGGTCCCCACACCCATTAAATAGCGGGGCGCATTTTGAGGTAAGTAAGAGGTGGTGATTTCCGTAAAATCTTCGCGCTGCGATTTGGTTTCGCCAACCGCAAGTCCTCCCACGGCAAAGCCATCAAAGCCTGTCCCGTTCACTTGAAGAGTAGAGAGAGTGTCTGCGCTTGCCTTACGTAAATCGGTAAAGCAGGCCCCTTGAACAATCGCAAACAAGGCTTGAGGGGAATCGTCTCGCGCGACTAAGCTTCTTTTTGCCCAGCGATGGGTAAGCTCCATGGCCTCTTTGGCAATTGCGTGCGGAGAAGTTGCAGGAATACATTGATCTAAGACCATCATGATATCGCTGCCAATGGCGCGTTGGGTTTGGATGCTGACTTCTGGAGTGAGGTGAATAAGGCTTTGGTCGACGTAGCTTTTAAAGGTGGCCCCTTCTTCGGTTAGGCTCCGTGAGTGGGGGAGCGAGAAAATTTGAAATCCGCCCGAGTCCGTTAAAACGGGCCCGTTCCAATTCATAAAGCGGTGGATACCGCCAAATTTTTTAAGGACTTCGGGCCCGGGCCTTAAGAGTAGATGATAGGTATTGGCGAGCAAAACTTGAGAGCCCGCACGTTTGAGCGATTCTATGGTTTGGCTTTTGACCGTCGCTTGTGTTCCCACAGGCATAAAAGTGGGAGTAAAAACGGGGCCATGAAGAGTTTGGATTAGGGCTGCGCGTGCCTGGGAGTTGCGGGTTTTGGCCTCTAACTTAAACGGAAGGCGCGACACTGCTTGGCCCTTTTTTTGGAGTGTTTTTTTCGGCGTTTTTTCCTCGATTTTTTTCTACAATTCGGACGTGGATGAGGTACATCAATAAAAGTGTGGTCGCGCCAGAAAGCGCTACCACGTACCCAATGCGGTTAAAGTGCACCAACGAGCCGTCTGGATTTTCGCTTACAATAAGCCCCGCTAATATCGCCGCAAACCCGCCTGAGATTTGCTGCAAAGACGAGCTAATCGACATAAACGCGCCACGGCTTGAGGGTTCCGGTATGGCCGACATCAAGGCCTGTGCGGGAATAGACCGAGAAAAAATCCCTACAAATAAAATGGAGTTTACGATGACTACTCCTGCCAAAGGTGTGGGCCCTAGGTTCGTATAAATCAGAACCATGGTAATGCTTAAAACCGTTCCGAATAAAAATACCTTAAATTTTCCAAAACGGTCTGCGGCACGTCCGACCAGGGGGCCCGTGATCATCGCACTCATGCCGGTGATCAGGTAAATCATGGGGAGTTGTTCAAGAGTGAGTCCTAAATTATGAACACTGTAAGCGCTACCGAATGGCATAAGCATAAAGCCTCCAGTTCCCAGCAGCATGACGGTGGCAAAGGCTTGCAAGTAGCGCGGAGTAGAAATGGTTTCCCATAAGTGGTGAAAGGGTTTTCGGTCCGGATTTAATTTTAAGTGGGCATCGATGGGTTTTAAGTAGCGAATAATGACGAAGCCAATGAGGGTACCAATGATTACAATCATCGAAAATGGGGCATGCCATCCAAAGTGATTCGAGAGTAATAGGCCCAAGGGAATTCCAAGAATTTGGCTTCCTGCAAATGCAGTTTGTACAAAGCCCATGACTCGTCCACGCATTTCGTAGGGAAAAAGGTCCGTACTGATTGCGGATACAATCGATCCAATCACTCCACCAAAAATGCCGGTGATCATTCTGGATAAGAGCAACTCTGTAAATGTTTGCGAGAGTGCGCAGCACAAAGTGCCTAAGACGAACCCAAAGTAAAAAAACAACAGCAATTTTTTTCGGTCGAACCGATCTGCAAAACCCGCAGCTAGAATTCCAGAAGACCCGGCACTAAACGCGTAAACGGAAACCACCAATCCAAACTGAGAAGGAGTGATATGGAGCGCCGGCATGAGTGTTGCCCCTAAGGGTGACAAAATCATAAAGTCAAGAATTACGCTGAATTGTAAAAAAGCGAGCAATGCCACGATGAATTTCTGGTACCGGGTAAATGGAGTCATCCATTCGTTTTCCCATAGCTCTTTAAACTTGGCTAGCGAAGAGATTTTATTGATTTAATATAC
>CAIMNF010000065.1 GCA_903842755.1 Oligoflexia bacterium | reverse complement strand
GACTTTATGACCCCCAAAAACATGCGCTCGATTTTGCTGGAATTCTTCGCTCGCTTTTCATTCAAAATAAATATGAGACTTTTAGTGTTTCCGACCAAGACGGACTCTTCGATCGAATCCTTTTTACGTTTAATAATAATCCACCAGAACATTTTCCAAATTTAGGTCTGCTCATCAGCCAATTTGTTAGAATTCCCCTTCCAAACACCAACACAAACGGTTACAAAACCCTCCTCGACTGGGCACTAAACAAAAAGACACCTGATGTAAAACGAAGAATTGCGATTCTTAAAATAGTTACTTCAGGTGCGATTCCAGAACCGAGCGTCGTTAAGATTTACCTCGACGGCATCACAGGGAATACCTTTGGCGATAGTAAAACAGAATGGATTCGGTCAATAGACTTGATCAGAAACACTAAAACAAAGAAAAAATGTACCGAATATTTGTCCAATCTTTATCCGAAGCTTGAAACAAATCTTCAACCCCAAGCGCTAAGCGTGCTCTCTCGGGAGCCTTCCACTGCTACGGCAGCCCTAAAAAAATACACATTACAGGCACTCAATAAGAAGAATGATGCCGCAGTGGAGTCTGCCCTAAAGGGGGTAACCTCATTACTCAACGCTAAGCTATTTACTGAGTCTGAAAAGGCTAAATTGCGAGACAGCTTAGCCCAACTTCCAGATTCATTACTTTCTCCTTACGGCAAAGCAAAACAAAAAGAGGCTTTAGGCCTTCTTCACTAACTAAATCCGTCATAAAAATGACGTTTTAAAGGGGCAAACCCCACGCCATAAAAAAAGATAAAGTCCTCCTGTGTCCGACCGATGAGCACAGTAGATGGTAACGTTTAAATTTTTCAAAACCTGCCGATTTATTCTACTGATCCTTCTCTTTACGATAAGGGCAACGGCAGCTCCTGCGTTAGGAATTGCGCCCACGGATGTCGAACAATTCGAACATACTTATGAAAACTGGGTCGTTGGACTTACTCAAACACTCATTCCTTCTAACCCGGCTACGGTTCTTGTAACTTTAGATTACTCAGACAACTCCGAAAAACTTGCAGATTATGAAGATGCGTTGAATGCGGACCACCTTCCTGGATTACCAGACGTATATGACCCCCACGTGAACATGCCCCTTCAAAATCCAATTTTTGCTCTGGTCCAACATCAAAAGATTAAAGTGATCTTTGAAAAGCCCATTACAGAAACCCAAAAAAGAATTTTAAGTGAAGTTTTTGAATCGAAACTTAAACTCAATTATAAAGCAGGTGACCAAGTCATCATCGAGCAGCTTCCACCACAAGCGGAGGAAAACGGTACCGTTCGAATTTGGAGTGGCAATTCAATCACTACCGCTCACAATCCAGTTGGCTGGATTTTTGGTTTAGTGATTCTATTTTCTATGCTTGCGGCCGCACGCCCCTTTAAGACTCAACCCAAAGATTCAAAGAAAAACGATTTTTCTTTGCCCCGAACCTTTGGGAATAAAGCATTTGGCCTGGGTGCAAATCGAGCTAAATTTCAGGAAAAACAAGTAGCGCTTGGGGTACACGCGTACCGCAATGAAAAGTCGCTCGTTGACCACATGACCCGCATTAATCCGATTCTTTCCCGATACGCGAAAAACGCGGTGGATCCACTTCAAGTCATCATTAAAGCGGATACCAAAATTCTACTCGCGGTGATCCGGAATGAAAAGCCTGCGGCGCTTGCGATGACTTTACACGGACTTTCCGAAACCCTAGCCGCTCTGATTTTAAAATTGTGCAGTCTTGAACAGCGCAATGAAATCAGGAGCATCTTGCTAACCATGGGGGAAACGATTACGGCCGAGCAATCAAAATACCACCTACTTCTCCTTGCTTCGAAAGTTCATCATCAAACAAAAAAATTCCAAGAGCTAACTTTTAGTTTAGACCGTTTTGTAGAGGCCCAATCGCAAAAAGATGCTGCATTAACACTTCATCAACAAGCGAAAGAGCGCCTTGCCGAAGCCCGGGCAAGTCAAGAAAACGAAAATGCAGCGACCACTAAGGAAGCTGACCCCGAAGCGAGTCATCACCTATGAAGATCTATACCCTGATTCAGCGACCCATTTTTTGCTCGAAACGATCGCGAATGAGTCTCTTTATTCTGCTGATGATTGTGGTTACTCACCTGTCGTTAGTTGCAGCCTTTGCTGACCAAGGATTAAGAGAAGAAGCAACCACCCTCGAAAACATTTACCAAGATAAATCCAAAACTATTTTAAATAACTTACTCAATCCTGATGATTACACCTTGGTCGTGACCGCGACCCTTAAACAAGATGACCAAAAATTAAAAGAATACCACGACTCCATTCAAAAGAAATTTCTTCCGGGACTCATTATTTCAGACCCTCTTGGATTCAGCGACGAGCACAATCTTCTTTTGGAACTCAAGCAGAAGGTAGAAATTCAAGTCATTTTAGCCGACAACGTATCGCCCGATCGGGACAACCTGGTCCGCGACATTCTTAAAGCTAAACTACACCTCAACGAAGAAAGTGGAGACACGATCGGCGTGACTCGCGCTACACGCGCGCCGGCAAGCATTGTTCCTACCGGTGACCCGAGCAAACTCCCTGAGCTTACGCCACGAATGATCTTCTTCCTATCCTTCATGGCATTATTAATTATCGGTACACTCTTCTTTTGGTATTCCAAGCGTAAGCAAGAAATTAAAGTAGAATCAGGTGCAGGAGCCGGCGGGGAAGAGGCAGGCGGTGGAACTTCGGGTGGCGGTGGCGGCGGCGGTGGTGGCGTCAGCAAAGGCCTTTTTGAGGAAGAAGAAGAGGAGGAGGAAGAGCTTCCTCCAAAGACGCCAGAGGAAATAGAGCGCGAGCGCGATGCTTTAGAAATGAAACTTGCATTCGCAAAGGGCGAGCTCATCAAACTCGTAAAAGATTACCCCAGCATCGTTTGCCGTGCTGCCGAAGAGTTTTTTGCGCAGGGCAAGGTCAGTGAAACGACCATGTTCCTAGAAGCTTTAGGCTGGGAAAACGCGAGAAAACTTTTTAGAGATTTAGACAATCGACTTTGGGCTAGAATTGGGGCAAATTTGCGCGAAAGAGAGCGCGATCCAAATCCTGATGAAATATACAATGCGGTTCACGTGTTCCAACGGTTTGCCCTCTCGTTTGTACTTGAGCGGGCCGGCCGCGACCTCGAAAATCCTTTTGCCTTTTTGTTTCACTTAGAAGATAGCCAACGCATTGATCTATTGACGAACGAAGATTCGTTTAATATCGCGCTCATTGCCATCTATAGCTCGGGCGCGCAAATGGGCGAACTCCTCGCCGGACTTCCACAAGAAAAACAAAACGATGTTTTACTCAATGTCACTAAAATCAAACATTTGCCTGAAGCTCAAGTCAAAGAAAGCGTTGAGGCGCTCTTAATGCGGTTAGAGCGTATCAAAGCAGATCCGTTCATTCACGCAGAGGGTCCGACATTGGCCGCCGACTTTATGCGAAGTTTAGATGCCGCGCGCGAAGAAGAACTCTTCCAGTCGATATCCAATGAACATCCCGAAGAGGCAGAACAACTCCGCCGAGTCCGAGTACTATTTACCGACCTCCTTTACTATCCAAGCGAAATGGTCCGAAAGGTCATCGAAAGCTTAGAGTCAGAAGAGATTATGAAGGCACTGGTCGGATTTCCGAGCGATTTTACGGAAAACATTCTATCCCTTTTACCCACGAAACGTGCACTCATGATTCAAAATGACCTCTACCATATGCAAGAGGTGCCAGCAGCATCCCAATGCGCAGAGTACCGACGAAAGATTGTCAATAAGCTTGAGGTAGAATTCGAAACTCAACGTTTCTCACTGCAAGAGTTTTGGAAAAACTTCTACGCCCAACAAGCTCAAGAGAGTGCGCAAGAAACTGAAGAGCAGAGTGTAGTCGAGGACACTACACAAGAGTTCGAATCACCCGTCGAAGAGAATCAAGAAACTCAGGAAACTAGCGAACCCCAAGATCCAGATTCAGGGGAGCAAGCGGCATGAAACTTAGGAGAGCGAGCATATGAATTTAGCAGGAATTTTTGGAATAATCAGTGCCTTAACGGTTTTTCTCTTTACGATTACAAGTGCTTCCAAAAGCGTAAAAGTATTCTTGGATCCGCACGGAATGATGATCGTTCTGGGAGGGACTTTTACAGTTGCGTTACTTTGTTTTCCTTTCAGTCGATTGTTTGCAGCGTTGAAAGTGGTGGTTAAAAAAGTTTTGGGAAAGAGCGAATTCGACTATGTCGAAATGATCGACATTATCGTCAATACGTCGCAAGTGTACCGCGCAAACCCGAAGTCTTCGATCGATCAGATTCCTGAAGAAGCACATCCATTCTTTAAGGAAGGAATGCAAATGCTCGTGGAGTTTGGATTTGGACACGAGGACCTGGAGAACATTTTGACGAATTCGATCGATGGAAAGAAAAAGCGGGACCACGACGACGTAAAGGTTTGGCACACCATTTCTAGGTTTCCCCCCGCCTTTGGACTCCTTGGAGCGACGGTCGGAATGATCAGCTTACTTCAAACTCTTGGAGAACCCGGTGCGCAGGACCGCGTAGGGTCGGCCATGGCGACCGCCCTCGTTGCTACTTTTTATGGTCTGGTCGCTGCAAACTTGGTCTTTATTCCGATCGCGGAAAAAATGCACGAGGTTGCAAGTCAAGACATCATCATGCGGAACTTGATTAAAGAGGGAATCCTGATGATTCAAGAGAAGCGACACCCCTTACTGATTTCCGAATATTTGAAATCGTTCTTAGATCAAAAAGATCGCCAACCTACCGAGGGCCAAGGCCAAGGAAAACAAGGAAAGGCGGCCTAGTTTTTAGGTAAATCTTATGGCTAACTCGCCTTCTCAAAAAAAACCAGAGCAAGTCGATTCACCGGTTAAAGCGGCCACGCGCCCGCGCCATTCTAAAAAGAGTGGACACGGCGGAGATGGCGAAGCCGCGATGGCTCATGACGAATCCAACTGGCTAGTGAGCTATGCGGACATGATGACTCTTTTGTTCGGATTTTTCGTGCTGATGTACTCGTTTAGTAAAATTGACGAGAAAAAATTCGAAATTGTGCGAAAGGACGTCGCGCGGTACTTCGGCGGACAGATTCGAATCAATCCATCGGTCAAAAAGCTAGAGGCCGAGGTCAAAGAACTAGTGACGCAAGCCGGATTAGATAAAAAAGTGGAACTCGTTGCACGGGACTCGGAAATCGAACTCCGCTTTCAAGGGTCACTTCACTTTGTATCGGGGACAGCTATTTTAACGAAGGACTCCGCATTTGTCTTAGAGAAGCTTATAGACAATATTAAAAGAAATATTAAAGCAGATTCGGTAACTGTGGAAGGGCATACCGACGACGAACCCATTTTTTCTACCCTTTTTCCTTCAAATTGGGAACTCTCTTCAGCGAGAGCTTCGACGGTCATTCGTCAGTTCGAACGCTATGGCTTTGATCCCTCCAAACTGACTGCCAAGGGATATGGATCCTCACGCCCGCTCCTCCCGAATCGGGACAGTAAAGGGGATCCCATCCCTGACAACCAAGATGTCAATCGCCGCGTGATTGTGACGATCGCCTTTAGTCGCGAAATGGAAGACGCCATTCACGCAATGAAGGGTGGAGAGTTCGTGAGCGCAGACTCGCCCGAACTTGACCCTGAAAAAGCGAAAACGCCGCTAGTCCGGGACGGAGAAGGGGAGCCAACCTGGCGGGAAAAAATTGATCACGACGTAAACTCGACCGAAGCAAAGCTAAAACTTGCTGAGGCTAGGCTTAAGGAAACAGAAGAAAAAAATCAAGCAGCGAAACGCTTAGCCGACATGCAAAATAAATTACAAGAGATTGAAAGGAAAATTTCAAACTCCGAAACCGAGACCGAAAAATATGTGAAGCAAACTTCTGCACGCAAAGAAGAAATTAGGAGTTTAAACTCACCGTTAAGAAAACCAGCTTCGCCGGATCCGACGCCACTTCCGACACCCGCTAACAGCAAATCAAAGACTGCACGCGGGAACGCTAGAAAAGGCAAATCACCTGTAGCGCCTGTAGTGGCGAGTGATCCAGATCCTCAAGTCCCATTAACCGCGGCCGAGGCGGCAGCGCAATCGAAGCCTTTGTCTAGCGATTCTGCGCCGCCAGACCCCAACAATCCGAAGTGATAGCCCGTCGAACTTAAAGTGACCTAATAAAAATTGGTCATAATTCCAAGCATTAGCGCAGGCCCACTGTAAGAAATCGCGCCCGTCGTTGTCTCTTGGGCTGTATAAGCCGCAAATCGATATTCAAGCTCTACAAAGGCCACAATATTCTCCGAAAAAGGATAATCTAATCCGACACCTAAATCAGTCTCTATAACTTCGGCGGCAAAATATGGTTGATTAATTGCCCCTGAACTTGAAGTAGGTGTGGTCGTGCTGGAAGAAAGAGGAAGTGAAAAACTAATTTTTGTAGGGATCACCGCAAAGTGAAAGTAGGGGCTCATTCTGGTTTTGACAAACTCTACTCCGTCATCGCGTGCCTCGCGACCCGACGAAAGTCCCATGGGGTAAAACACTCCCGAAACCCCCACCCCTACCGCCGTCATAAATCCATACTGACTGCCCAGATCCATGAGGAGCGTAACTCCAATTCTGGACCTAATAGACGGAATATCCCACAAAAACATCGGATTTAGTGTCAACGCACTTCCAACGGGTGTAGGGGAGTTTGTGCTATTAAAATATCCCGATCCATTTGTTGAACCCGCCGTGATATTGACGAACGACTCCCCAAACGAAAGTCGAAACGTGGGCACATCCGCCAACGAGAAGGCTGCCTTGTAAGGAATTGCGAGCGACAACAAAATGACCAAAACTTTTTTTAACGAAAGGCCCACTTTCATTAAAGTCTAGTGAGCGAAAGACGATAGAGTCAATAGGGAATAAAGAGGAGGCCGCGCAATGCAGTATAAAAACAAACTAAAAAACCTTGCACGAGTCTTCGCTGCCGCGTTGTGCTTAGGGCATCTGGGGTGCGCGACTCGGTATTCGGTCAAGACTTATCCTGCAGGCGCACAAGTGTATACGCGTGATTTGACCTCTAACGAGAAAAAGCTGGTCGGCGTTACTCCAATTGAAATCACCGGCGACGCAAAACTTGGGGACGTGTTCTTCTTAGTGGTAGAGAAACAAAACTACAAGCCTAAAGAAATTTTGATCCGAGCCACCGAAGGCGAGACACTCGCCATCAATGCAAAACTTGATCCGATGACCGCCGACGAAATTGAAGCGTCTAAGGCTGTCGCAAAGAATGAGGACCAAAAGCCTCCTCAATCTCCGGAAGAGAAAAAAAAGAAGGACGAAGAAGAACTAAAGAAACTCGTAGAAGATTTGAAACTGAGAGTTGCCCTGCTAGAAAATACAACCTCATTCTACAAAGATGCGATGTTTTCGTCCCGGTTTTTGGGAAATGGGCAGGCGAAATTTGATCGGGATAAGAATGACAAGATTGTCGATAATATGTTTTTGGCTCAGCAAGCGATCACTGCAAAGGATTTTACCAAAGCTAATCAGCTGATCGATAGTGCAATTGAGCAGGACGAGTACTTATCGCAAGCCTGGTTACTGAAGGGCTCTCTTCGATACTTGCAAAATGACTTTCAAGGAGCAAAACAGGCTTGGGAGCGATGCCTAAAGATCGATCCCTACGATAAAATCGCTTATACCTACTTGGGGCGCGTTTATGAAAAGCTCAATTTACCGAAGCTAGACAAACCCTCTGCCGCCCTTCGGTACCCAGCCTCTTTAATTGATATTGAAAAGAAGAAAAAAGAAGCCGACGCCAAAAAACAAGCGGCTGACGCAAATAATCCCTAATCCGGCCAGAATATTGGCTCTTAACTTTTACCGAATCTCTGCCATACTGAACAGGTGCGGAACCTGATTTTGTGGATTGCGTTTTTCGCTTCTCCGTTGGCGTTTGCGGGATTCCATACTGCGGCCTCCTTTGATGCAAATTACTGTTTTACAAGCCTCAGTGCCGCGTCGGGATCAAGCAGCACTTCCACAAACCTCAATCATCGAACCCTCACATCGAGTACCGGTTATGAGATTGATTACAACGTTGCCCTGTTTGATTTCAGAACCGTCGCCACCCTATCTTTCTCCCAGTTCTTAACTTCCAATTTAGGTCAAACCCCCCTGACACGCGTCGCTTTAGGTGCTGCTTATCATTTTATTCGAATGAATGGGGAACGGGTCATTCTGGATAACCAAGTAGAAAGTAAAGCATGGGGAATTTCTCCAGCGGTTGAATTAAACTTTGGGTTTACCAGTTTTTCACCCTCCGATACCGGGGCCGGGGGACTAGGCCAGTTTTCTGCTTCTCTGTTAGACATGAAACCAGGGGTGCTGGTCGAAATACCGTTTAATCCAAATTTTCTCATTCTACTGCGAGGTAGTTACTTAAGTTCATTAAGTTTATTCGGGAGCGGTGGATACACCATCAACTATTCGGGTTATATTTTTTCAATAGGAGTTAAATTGACTACATTATGAAAGTGACCACAGCAACGAAAGGCTTTATTTTAGATTTACGCACATTTATTTTAGGCATTGCAGTCTTTGGAACCATCGGGGGGCTTTACGTCCAGATTCAAATTCTTAAGACAGAAATTGCTCGCCTCAACACAAAAATAGAAACGATTGAAAACGATCAAACATTTACGCGTCAATTGGTCACGTCGTCCATCCCCCAGACCCCGCTTTCGGCTCAACAAACGACGCCCACTACCGCCGCTCCTCTAGCGGCAACTGCAAGTACGGCCAGTACAACAACAAAAGAACGATCGGATTCTCCTCGAACAGAATCACCGCTTACTCAGCTTCAACTAAACCGCCCCCCCGTTAAACTTTCCCACCGCGTTTCCGACCCCGATCAAAACTGGAAAGTGACTTTATTGAGAATGCTAAAACAGATCAACCAAGACCAACCCAAAAAACGAATTTTTATTTTAGCCAATCAAATTACCGTCGCCGACCCCAACCTTGCATCCGAAGACGCTTTCTTTGACACCTTGGGCTTTTTAATCGACGAAGACCATTATGCCCAAATCCTCCTTCCAAAAAAAGAGTACGAAAGCCCCTTAAAAATTGGGCTCACCGACTTTGGGGTACCGGAACCCTCGATTCGCTTATCCAAGGCAAAACAAATTACGATTCAGATTAAAGACTAGAGTCGCTCGGTCAATTGAACCAATTCATCAATCGCCCGGTAAAATGGCGCGTCTTCGTCGAAGTATTGTACTTTTTCACGAATCAGCGTCATCAGTTCTTCGATCCGCTTGGT
>CAIMNF010000064.1 GCA_903842755.1 Oligoflexia bacterium | reverse complement strand
GCTGGATCAGGACAACTTGCATTAGAGAAACTTAAACTTCAGAAATACCAATTAGTGATTACGGATGTCCGTATGCCCGGCATGACCGGAATGGAATTTTTTGAACGGGCGAAAAAAGACGGATGTCATACTCCCTTTATGATTATGACTGCATTCGGCCAAATACAAGATGCCGTTTGGGCAATGAAAATGGGGGCAGTAGACTTTTTGTTAAAGCCCTTTAAACGTCAAACCTTGCTGGACGCAGTTGGGCAAGTGCAAAAGAGAGGTTTTGGAATTTCTCATTCAGAATCCGTTCCGCCATTGTCCGCCGGCCCCGAAACGTTGATTGGCACGTCTCGGAAAATGTTAAGTTTAAAAGTATTAATCGAACAAGTGGCTAAAACGGACGCATCCGTACTCATTAGCGGTGAAAGTGGAACTGGGAAAGAAAAGGTCGCAAAAGCAATTCATGGATTGAGTGAGCGGAAGGAACATCCCTTTATCGCCATTAATTGTGCGGCCATTCCAGAATCGTTATTAGAGAGTGAGCTTTTTGGTTACGAGAAGGGGGCCTTCTCGGGAGCACACCAGGCAAAAAAAGGATTGTTTGAGGCAGCGAACTCGGGGACTCTTTTTCTAGATGAAATCGGTGACCTTCCGCTTTCGTTGCAACCCAAGCTGTTGAGAGTTTTAGAGGAACGAAAAATTCGTCGGCTTGGAGCTACAACGGAGCAGCCTATTCAAGTTCGAGTTCTTGCAGCCTCACATCAAAATTTATCCGAGAAGGTTGCCGCAGGTACTTTCCGGCAGGATTTATTTTTTCGACTCGATGTGGTTTCGATTGCGGTACCGACTCTTGCCGAACGCAAGGAAGATATTCCCGATCTTGTTCGCGCGTTTATGGAACGATTTTCTAAGCAACACAAAAAAACTCTTTTGGGCATTGAAGAGAGTACCTTAGATTTGCTGATGGAGCATTCGTGGCCGGGAAATGTGAGAGAACTTTCGAACGTGATCGAACGTGCCGTTGTTCTGAGTGACGGAAGTTGGATTAAGCCAGCTGATCTGCCCATGCACTTTGCGGCATTGCGCTTTGGGGATAATCGTATTCCGACGAGCCATTCTACAGCGCTTGGGGATTCAGATCTTTCAGAGAACATTACCATTCCGATGGGGATGTCGATGCGCCAAGTAGAAGAACTTCTGATTCAGAAAGCATTGCAAGTGTCCCAAGGGGACCGTTCTCAAGCTGCAAAGCTATTAGGATTAAATGAAAGAACGATTTATCGGCGCATCAAAAAAGTTTGAAATCCTAAAACACCAAACTTTACTTTCCTTGAGTGTGGCAGGAGAAACTTCAACCTTTAAAGTTTTGATTAGTCCATAAAGGTAACCCTTCATTCCATGGTGGTGAAGGTAGCAGAGAGTAAGTAGTTCCGAACTGTGCTTAAGAGAAAAGCGGCTGAGTGGAGAGGCGATCCAGTAAAAAGAAACTTCATCCGGGGTCAGTCGTTCGAGCATAAACCCATTTGAATTTCGGCTAAACGGCGATTTTTTTAAAGCTAAGTATACTTTTTCAGGTAATGAGTTCTTGGAAGAGTTACCGATCCGCGATTCAAAATCTGGCCATTGATTTTCTGAAATAGATTTTCCATGATGCCAAGTAACTTGTTCTAATTGATTGAAGAGCGCATTTCTATTTTCTACGGCCGAAGATTGAAATATATTTTCGAGTAACGCCATTTGAACGATCCAAACGGTTTCTTCCAGTTCATCTAAGAATTCCGATACGGTCGTCTCATTGATTAAAGATTCTAATTGAGGGGCTAATCGGTCTAATCGAATTTTTTCGAGTAGCCAAAGGGATTGAGACAGTTCGGGAGGGACGAAGCGTTTCAGTCGAAAAGGCTCATTTTTCGTTTCAGGGTCAAGGGCAACGAGCCATGCTTGAGTAAGCGTGTGATGATGAATAATGTTTTCATATCTACGTATTTCTTGGAGTTTAGGGCTACGTTGATTCCAATTGTTCATTTTCTTCAGGCAATCCTATTGAAGCAGTCCCACTTGGGGCTGTTTTAAATTCTCGTTGATTAAGCACGCTCCCATTAAATGGACCAGCTCTTTTCTTCTCATTTTCTCTTGAGAAAATGTTTTTAGCAACTGCTGTCCGATATTTAAGCAGTGATCCGGGTTTTTAGGAAGTCGAATTTGGGCGCAGAGTTCCGCAAAGGTGGGTTCCGGATGTGCTCGTAGCACCCGATGAATTTGCTCTAATGTTAAATCTCGGAGCCACGCGTGCTGAATAAAGAGCTGCTGTGTAAGTCCCTTGTTATTGGCAAGGAGAATGCCCGCAGACGGCTGCTTGATGGAGGTCACTTGGTGGATTGGAAAATGAGGAGGGAGCGTGGAGCTAAATCGAATCAGCGGATGCTGATTCAGTGTGGCTGTTTCTGGATCGGGCAAAAAAGATTGAATGAGCTTTTGCCAATCCATCTGGTCTTCAGAAAGAATAAGCGAAAAAAGCATAGAATGATTCGTTTCATGGCTCAAAAGGACCTCGGCAGCCCGTTCAAACGTAGCGGCCCGGAGGAGCGGATTTTGCTGAAAATGCTTTTGAAGGTGATGATGGGTGATATTCGGCTCAATCGCAATTTGTTCTAATAAGTGACGCTCGTCTGGAGATAGCGGCGCTGTTCCATAAGAAAGCTTTAGGTAATCGTCAATGTGCTTCGGAACAGGGATCGATTTTAAGTCTTGTTCCTTTAAAACCCATACCCCCTTTTTCCGCTCATTGGTGTAGTTAAGCCAATCTTGAATCAAGCTTGAACGCAAAAGCATTTGAAGGCTTGAAAGCCATGATTCTTGGCTGGGTACAATCCAAAATAAGGGAGTTCCCGGCTTTAAATGTCGTGGCGGATGATGCGCCTGTGAGGTGAGAAGCTCGCAGCCATTTTTATGACTTTCTGCCCACGCAAAAAATCCACAATTTTTAGAGAGTTCGTGATGGTCAAACAGGTGCTGCTCAGAATCCATCAGTTCGTTTTTGATTTGGGGGTGAGGGATGCTGCGGACAACGGCGAGCTGTCCTAAAGGAGAAGCATGTCGCTTTAAGTCTTCAATTCGCTCTACCAAATGATCGTCGGAAGGATTTAACCAGTGCTGCTCCCATTCGATTTGCCCGACGGGGCTTAAGCGGGCATGAAGGGCAAACGGCTCCGCCGGAAAAATGCTTTCGGGATGATGGAGTACGGCAAAAACCCGCTCAAACAGGAGAGCAACTTCTTGATTTTGTCTGAGTGAGCCGTAAGCCTTAATGAGGATCGGGCGATGATTTTTACGTTCTTCCATCTGGTTTTCGCGTTTAAAAATGTAAAGGGCTTTGGGAAGATTTAATCGAATTTTTTCGTCGTCACATTGAAGCGCCGTAAAGTCTGCAATCATTAATAGCTTTGCTTCGTTTAAGATATACTGGAGTACCGTTTTTCCGGAGGCTTCTGAAAGTAGTTCTTCTCGTGCCCAGATCATGATGCCATTTTGGCGTAGTTTATCCATGGCCTGGCAGGCTTGATACATTCCGCGCGTTGCGTTGGGGTGTTTTAGTTTTCTTAAAACGGAGTGCTGTTCCACTTGTTTTCGTAAGGATTGGGCCGCTAAAGTTCTGGCCTGAGTTCTGACGGGCGTTTCTTCGGCAATGAAGGCAAGATCGCACGAGGTAATTTCTTCAATTTGCTGTAGAACATTCATTCGGCCATCATTGGTCACCAATAAATTGGATTGGGGTTCCATGCAGAGTTCTAGCCCACTTCCTTTCACCCAAAGGAATGGAGTTTGTGGTTTATTCCAAAGGCTTCGAATCTCACAAAATATCAACTCAAAGGTGAGGGACTCAAAGCCCACCCATTGAATGCTTTCGGGAGCATGTTGCATAATGCTTCCATCACGAAGCGTTGGGCAGTAGGCAAAAGTAGGAATTTTCTTTTTTAAGTTTTGAGAAAACCTTGCATCGAGAATCGAAGATTTTTCAAGGTGTTTCCAGAGGTGCTTGTAAAGTTCCTCTTGATAGCGTTGACGCTCCCCCAGTGTTTCCGCAGAAAGGTGAATGGCTTGATTTAACAGCCAATCGCGTACTTTCTCGTCCTCGTCACCCATTCTTGAAAAAAGGTTCCAAAGACGTTCTTGAAACTCCGGAGTCATTTTATACCAGGAATAAAAGTTCTTTTGAATCAGCTGCCAGGTGCTGGTTTGAAGGTGGATAAACGGTCGCAGTGCTTTCTCGATCGAACTCGTTAGGTCCTTAAGGTCAGACTGTTGAAAGGGAAGATTTGTTTTTTTGTTCCAGGATCGCAAAAGCAACGCCTTACCAATTTGAACAAATGCGATTTGTTTGAACAGCTGCTTGATGGCCTCTTGCTCTACAGGTGTGCGATCAAGGCGGACAAAGTTTTTCAAGGTTTGCTGGGGGTCAATGGGCTCTGCTTGTTGGGACATCTCTGCTAAAAACCTGGCAATTGCTTCGCGTCGCGAGGGATTTAATTTGAGAAGCTCTTCGGGGTGATTGAGTTGTTCTAGAACGAGTAGATCGAAAAAGGTCTCAAGTTCAATGGCCCACCAATCTCCTTTTGGGGGCAATGGCTGTATGAGGGGGCGGGACAATGCCGGTTGGGTGACCGCTTTTTGCGCGTTCGGAGCTTGCAATAGGGAATTCACGGTTTCGGGCCCCGTTTGCTCAGAAAGCTTTTCTTTTATTCGTTTTTTTTGAATCCAGGAAGTTGGATCAAAGTTGCTCATATTTTCTATAATTCCCCCTACGGCGAACGAATGAATCTTATACCAATGAAGTTAGTTTAGGGCTAGGTTAAAAGCGGTTTGCTCGGTCCGGAAATCCGACGCTGCGTCCTATTGGTGTTGACCTCAAAGTGATCTAAATAGTTTAGTATGAGATACGGTAAAAAACGCCATATAGCGTCAAAAGACTATCGTAGAAATTGGACTCTTATTTTTATTTAAGCGCAAGCAGGGACTGGTCGATGAGAGGTCATGTCGAGGCAGCTTTCAAAATTAAAAAACTTAGTGAATGAAATCGATGCGATTCAGCGTCTAGGTCAAAAAAAGGCGCCAGCGACGATTAGCTTGAAAGAGGTGAGTCCCGCAAAGCCGGAACTCGCCATTACATCAGCTCCAACGTTAACCCAAGGATCAACTGTCGAAATCCCCAAAATCGAGAAGGAAGTTGACCGTCAAATCGAGCAAAAAGCGCAAGAAAAAAACCCAGAAAAACTCGCAGAAAAACTCCCCGAACCAGAACCCATCTCAAGAGAAGCAGGGAAGGTGTCGTTGGAATTGTCCCCCAATGTCTCTGTTAAGCTAAAGTTAGAAGAGTCAAACGAAACCGTTGAAGTTCGCCAGATCGGTGATTACTTAATGATTACGTTCGCCGATGGAAAATCTGTTCATTTACCCCTAAAGTCCGTGGCATAATGACTTAATGTTAAAAGTGACGTCGGGAATTTTTCGAGGCCGAATCCTTCATTCTGTTCCTGGAAATGGAACTCGGCCTACACAAGAGCGGCTGCGGCAAGCTTGGTTTAATAGTTTGCAATTTCAGTTACCCGAGGCGCGGATTTTAGATTTGTTTTCCGGGTCCGGCGCACTCGGATTCGAGGCAATTTCTCGCGGTGCGGGGAGTGTGATTTTCGTCGAAGAAAACCCAAAAGCGGTGAAGGTGATTCTT
>CAIMNF010000063.1 GCA_903842755.1 Oligoflexia bacterium | reverse complement strand
GACAAAATCGAAACTGCAGCACCCAAATTGTCGATCGCGGCACTTTCGCATGCAATTCAATATTTAGATCAGAATCCGGGTACGTTTGATAATCAAGAATATATGGGCATTGCCAATTTTGATCAGCCCAGTACGGAAAAACGGTTCTATTTGATTAATTTAAAAACGGGCGAGGTCGACAAAAAGCTAGTAGCCCACGGAAAAAACTCAAGTGATCCGCATAATCGTGCAATGGCCACCCGATTTTCGAATGTGATTGGGTCCGACAAAAGCTCGTTGGGTGTTTACCGGACCTTCAAGAAGGACGAGTCAAAGGCTGATGGCGAAGCGGGGTATTATTTTGAAAAAGGACATTGGAGGGTTCGCTTAAAAGGGTTAGAGCGAACGAATAATAACGCTGAAATGCGCGATGTCGTGATGCACGGAGCAGTCAATGCGGATGTGAATGGAAAACCAGTTCCTTATGTTTCCCAACTGTTTATCGACCATTTTCATTATTTAGGAGAATCCGAAGGGTGTCTCGCATTCGATCCATCTCTGGTCGACCAAGTCGTGAACGAGTTGGTGGGAGGGGCAATGATTTATGTGTTCTCTTCTTTGGGGCAATCGGATGAGGAATGATCTTCATCGCTACTCTTTAATATAAAAATTAGCATTAATCCCTGCACCCGAATGGGTTGCATCTGCGCTATAGCCCATTTGAAGTAAATAGTGACCGGGTAAATAGTGGTCACGGGGCTTGATCGATTTAAAGAGAAGGCGGGCAATTTCATCGAGAGAAGTCTCGCTAATCATCATTTCATTATCGCCCGCATTGAATCGTACTTGTTGATTTCCATCGGGAGGATTTAAGTACACCAAGCGGTCCAAAATTCTAGAGCGGCCTAGGTCATTAATGTGCGTCAAAATAAACCAAATCCACCGCGGTTTTTTAGACAAACCAAACTTTAGTTGAATCGCCTTCTCTGACGAAGCTGTACCTGGGGCAGGATGCGGGATTGGTTTGTTGATGACTTCGGCCGTTGCGTAATTAAAGGTGGCCGTTTGGTCTACGGTAAGTTGGGCGGGCAAAAGTTCGATGTTGCTCTCTTGATCGGTCGTGTTCAAGACCAAGCTACCATGCGTAACGAGCTCTTTGTGAAATTGAATACGTCCAAACGATGCACTTTGGGCAGTAACAAAAAATTCCAATTTTTCGCCCTGCAATGCGTTTCGAATAATCTTCATCCAAAAGGGAATATCGTTTTTAACGCTTACTAATTCCCTTAGTTTGTCGTTTTTTTCTAAAATGGTGGGTGCGTCTTGGGCAAGCTTCCAGTTCTTAAAAAAACGGCACGCTTCTTCCGGCGTAATGTGGTTAGGGTTCAAATGAATCGCAGAGTCCACAGCGGTAGCGAAATGATCAAAGCAATTTAAATGAGGAAGTTGGGCCGCAGTCGAAAGAATATTGAGTTTGTTTTGATCGGGAATCGAAAGAAATTTTTCTAGCTCAGGACGCAGGACCGTAAAACCATAAAAAAAAGAACTCGCGCCATAGATGGAGTGGTGGAGACTGCTGCCCGGAACAAAAGCCGCAATTTTTGGAAAGATTTGAGTTCCAACCATCTGTTCAATTTCTTGGATCAAATCGCTCATTTTGGATGCGGTAAATCGCGATTTCTCGATTGTATTTTCGACCAAGAGGGTGAACGAATCAGCGGTGTCTTTTTTATAGTTATTGAGATCCACTTGTGCCGTAAATGTTCGATTAGTTCGGCGGTAGGCTCCAAAGCCATTTTGATTGTTTAGACTATGAATGACCGACTTTTGAATGATTTCATGCGGTCCATCGGGGAGAAGTGCTACTGCTGTCTTTTCTTGGAGAATTCGTTTTTTTTCAGAGCTGCCAAAGATCGAGGCGCTGAATTTAGTGGCCCAAGTTTTGGTATAACTTTTGAGGTCGCCCTCGAATTCTCGAGTAATCCCAATCTCTGGTTTTTGGCTTGTAATCGACAACGGGTGCGTGAGTAGGTGTTCAAACTTTTGTTTCGCTTCAGGCTGGGAAAGTAAATAGCGGTATTCGAAGTCGCGGCTGTGAGTCCACGTCCAGTCTTTACCCGCGGCAAATGGCTGTAAAGTTTCCGCTTGCGAATTTGGAAAATTTTGTAGGGGACGGTAAACCTTTCGGAGATCGATACTTTCTAATTTTGTAAAAAAACCCAAATTAATTTCTGTTTTTGTATCGGTTGTCGATTTTAAAGCGCGCATGGCCCTTCGGAATCGAAGTCGTTTCAGGTCCTGAAGAATCGCTCTGCGGGAGAGTTGTTTGAGACTAGGGATCGGTTCCGATACTCTGACGAGCGCTTCTTGCGGACTTAGTTTGAGTACAGAAAGGATGAGATCATCTTCAAAAAGGACGCCACCGTTTACTCCAGCTTCGACCAAGTCTAAAAAATTCGGAATAGAAAAAAAATTCCAAGTGATGCCCGCAGTGCTCTGTATTGCACCCGTTCCGGTAAAGGTCATGAGTTCATGATCTTCCATTTTCTCAAAACTCTTGAACTGAAACGGGTGTCTAAACATAAAGGTTAACCGGTTCGGAATTTTTCCCCAGCGAGCATGATTTGCCGGATCTTGAAAAAATGTTGGGTCTTCGATGGGCTCATGCAGAATACCAACGTCCGAAGGAGAGGGTGTGGCGCTAGGGTTGGCCGTTAACTCCTGCGGGGGAAAAGGGGCATTTGGGTGCTCCCGTCGCCACTCGGCCATTTTCATTTGGCTTAAGTACCAAGGGGATTGCATAAACTCCTCGGTCACTTTTTTAAGGTCTTCGGTCATTTCGGCAAATGTCTTGTGCCATTGGGCAGGGACCTGCCTTACATCCGCGAAGGAGATCCCCGTTTGCGTTCCAATGTAAAAACCAAAATTCAAATTCTCGTTTGGCAAAGCGGCAAGCGGAACAGTTCGGCTGCGTTGATAAAGGGGAACGTCCCATTCAATTTTAAACCGATCAATCTGAGTCCAGGTTTGGTTAAAGTCATGGTTATCGATCACCTGTCTGCGGGTATGAAGAGTGAAGTGAGAATTGCCCAAAGAAAATGCAACCAAATCAAAGTCAGCCACCATATCGAATAGTGCAGTGGAGATTTGTTCCGCGACGCTTTGCCCCTCTAGCTCTAATGAATTCAGGAATTGAGTAGACCATTGGTCAATGTGATCGACACGATCGACTTTTACGTCCGCTGGAAACGCGAGTGTACTTGCCGGCAAAAAAGCACATAAAATCAAAAAAAAGTGGGAGTAGAGGGATATTTTTGTGAACGTCAAACCGATCAAAATAGAACCATTTTTTAGGGGTCGTGTCGAGCGAAACCTTTTGCTCTAATTATTCTTCTTATTCTTCT